>NZ_JBHFNU010000082.1:0-65972 GCF_041929145.1 Aerosakkonema sp. BLCC-F183
CGCAGTTGCAACTTCGGCGATGTTTCTGACTTGTCCGGTCAGATTGCCTGCCATCAAGTTTACCGAATCTGTCAAATCTTTCCACGTTCCAGCCACTCCTCTCACTTCTGCTTGGACGCCGAGTTTTCCTTCCGTTCCTACTTCGCGTGCAACTCTTGTTACTTCACTAGCAAATGAGTTGAGTTGATCCACCATCGTGTTGACGGTGTTTTTCAACTCTAAAATTTCCCCTTTTACATCAACTGTAATTTTTTTAGATAAGTCGCCGTTTGCTACTGCGGTCGTGACTTCGGCAATGTTTCTGACTTGCGCTGTCAAGTTACCTGCCATGAAGTTAACTGAATCGGTCAAATCTTTCCACGTTCCCGCAACTCCCGGAACTTGTGCTTGTCCGCCTAATTTTCCTTCTGCACCTACTTCTCTTGCAACTCTGGTTACTTCACTAGCGAATGACGATAGCTGATCCACCATGATGTTGACGGTGTTTTTCAGCTCTAAAATTTCCCCTTTGACATCAACTGTAATCTTTTTAGATAGGTCGCCGTTTGCTACTGCGGTCGTGACTTCGGCAATATTTCTTACCTGTGCTGTCAGGTTGCTTGCCATTGAGTTTACCGAATCTGTCAAATCTTTCCAGGTGCCGGCAACTCCTCTAACTTCTGCTTGTACGCCTAATTTTCCTTCCGTTCCTACTTCGCGTGCAACCCTGGTTACTTCACTCGCGAAGGAGTTGAGTTGGTCAACCATTGTGTTGACCGTATTTTTTAGTTCTAAAATTTCGCCTTTAACATCTACTGTAATTTTTTTAGATAAGTCGCCGTTTGCTACTGCGGTGGTTACTTCGGCAATATTTCTGACTTGGGCTGTCAAATTGCCTGCCATCATATTGACGGAATCGGTGAGGTCTTTCCAAGTGCCGGCTACTCCGGGAACTTCTGCCTGGACGCCCAATTTTCCTTCGGTTCCTACTTCGCGGGCGACGCGGGTTACTTCTGAGGCGAAAGAAGATAATTGCGTCACCATTGTGTTAACTATTTGGGCAGTTTGGAGGAATTCTCCTTTGAGGGGTCTGCCTTCTATTTCTAAGGCGATCGTCTGCGATAAGTCTCCATTTGCAACAGCACGGATGACGCGGGCTGTTTCCGATGTTGGTTGCACTAAATCTGTGATTAGAGTGTTGACAGAATTTACGCTTTCTGCCCACCCACCACCAGCCGAACCTAATGACGCTCTCTGAGTAATTTTACCTTCTTTACCGACAACTGTGCTGATGCGCTCCAGTTCTTTGGTCATTCTTTCATTCAGTTCGATAATATCGTTGAGGGCATCGGCGATTTTTCCGGCTATGCCTGTTTTCTCGATCGGCATCCGAACAGCAAAGTTACCTTTTTTTACGGCTACCAGCGTTCTCAGCAGCTCTTTAGTATCTAAACTATCTGAGTCATCCTTAGTTAACTGTTCGGTTGCCATAGCTTTATCCTTTAGGTACTCATTATTGTTGTATCCAGTCCGGCATGAGAGTGTCTGCCGGATCGCCAGTCCTCTTCCACAATTGTGGCGCATGAGATGGCAATATTTTCAACTGCCTTATCAGCCTCCAAATATAAATTCGGAGAAAATTTACCCAGATCGCGTGTTGGCTGATGAATTATATCGTTTCCGGTGGATTGCGGCTCAGTAGGCTTAAGTCGGAGAGACAGATGTGAGACAAATATTAACAAATTCGATACAGATCGACAGCGTGTAGTTTGCTGGTGAGGCTGCTTAAAAATAAAATATTTCTGCTCCACCAGCCGGAATAAGACCATCTAATTCTAATAGCACCCTATTATCTGAGCAGAAAACGGTAAAGCTTTCTTTTCCTTTTTGCTGACTTCGGCAGCAATATTTAACGCTGCCCCGAAATCACTTTTGAGGAAGGGCTGCTAATACTGCACTTTGTACTGCTGAACGCACTGCTTATAAACTGGGTATATACATAGGTAGGTTTAGAGTCTAAAAAGGGAGATGATAAAATCTTTGTTCTATAAAGGGACAGTTTTAAATCTTTCTTTAGATAGAAGTTATGTAAAAAAGTCAAAATTTCCCGGTTCTGAGGTCTGGAGGAGTCTGAGTTCATATCTTCCTGGGGTTAGTTGTGCCTAAAAGCACAACATAAGCAAACATACCTTAGCAATCGGTCAATCGGTAGATAGTGCTTAACAACGATCGATAGCCTTTTTGCAATGACCGTCATGTTAAAAAGTGAGTTGCTCTGTCGTAGCTTAATGCTGCTTTGCTTTGGTACTGCTTTTTTATTACTGCTCGTGCAATGGCAAATTGCGGAATCGACGCCAGACAGAGGACAGACAGAGAAGGGGGAAGCTTCTGACCAGATAAGTATTTATGATGACAGCCCAAAATTTGTTTCGCTACCTCAGTATGGCCCTGACAATATAGCATTGGCAAAGAGCGTGCGTTTGGTTGTGGATTTGAGCGATCGCCGCGTCTATCTCTACGAAAATGATAAGTTGCAAGTTAGCTATCCGGTTGCTGTCGGTCAGGAAGGCTGGCAAACGCCTCTAGGCTCTTTCCGAGTGCTGAGAATGCAAAAATACCCGGTATGGCGACATCCCATCACCGGGGCTGTTTTAGGGCCTGGGCCCGATAATCCTTTAGGAGCTAGATGGATTGGTTTTTGGTCGGACGGACGCCTGGGGATCGGCTTTCACGGCACAAATCAAGCCGAACTCGTGGGGCAGCCTGTATCCCACGGTTGCTTGCGAATGCGCGATCGCGATATCCAGGCTCTCTACGATCGGCTGAGTTTGGGTACGCCGATAACGGTTAAAAACTAACGGCCATCACCCCAGGATAACGGGACTGCTGTTCTAGAATTCTGGTTTTTGCTCAAATGAGGGAGCATATGCCTCTAGTAAGGAGCTTACCTGCTTGAGTACATCTTTGCTTTTGCCGATCGCTTGCCGGGAAGGATCTAATTGGGGTTGGGCCAAGTTGCGGACGATCGCCTCGCGGACTTGCTGAGTAATCAAATCCTGAAGTTCTTCCCTAGCACGCTGACGTTGATAGTTGGCACCTTCTTCTGTAGTAGCGTACAGAGGAGGCAGTCGGTTGAGCGCGTAAGCGGCTATATCGCCCACATCTAAGGCACGATTGCTAGTAGCTTCTATTTCCGCCACTCTTGAGATTGCTTCTGTCAGCACCAACTCTTCCATCACGTTAATGAACTGCTTGCGCGGTACCGCTACTACTTCACCGGTCAACAGCGACCCCATCAACCGATCCAGGGCCATATACTCTTCTATGGAAAGCTCGGAGGCAGTGTCGCAGATGCGTGCCACTTCCGCTTCCATCGCAGGTGTCAAATAACCATCTTGTAGCGCCTGCTCGACGATTTTTTCGATAGTCATAACGATGCCTCCGAAGCGGGAAACACAGCCATTTCAGTGCTGAAAGGAAAGCGAGATAGCGGTTTTAACCGCTGACAAACTGGTATAATTACTGTTAGCAAAGAACCAATCGCTGCGCCGTTAGCCAGTCGGTAGGCACTTTGGCGTGAGATACTTCGCCGTAAGGTTTGCAGTAACGTCAGGGGTCTGAAATAAACGCAAATTGGGGAGCGACAAACAGAACCCGGACAGCGACATAGGACTAAGGGGTTCCAGCCTTGAATCCTAGACTGGGTAAAACTTCTGGGCTGCGTGTACATATAGGTAAGCTCAATGAGGAAACTCGGAGAGTCTAGAGGCAATTGACACCGCCTTGATGCAGAAAGCTCTCGCCTAACTGTTAGATTCGTGACACTGTATTGCATAAATACTTGACGGTTGAAATGGTCAAAGCTATGGGAGGGAGTATGGTTAAAAATCAAACTACGGAGTCTGATTTTCTTGTCAAGAATCTCCGTCGCTTTTAGCGCGGAGAGTGTCAAAACGCCTCTATCGTTCTTAGACACCCCTTCGACTATCCCACCTCGCCCCGATGCCGCTTAGCTCCAGAAGTTTCGATCCTGGCAATCGATCGAAAACTCTTACAGGAGTCTAGCAATAAATCTCGCTCCTTATCGCTTTTTCCTGTTTGGCTCGCTGTGGTTTGGTGCAATTTAGTAAGATCTTGAAGGTAGTGCATTTTATATATCTCATCAAACAACTAGCTTATTCAATTCCTTGATATCGCCAAGGTGTTGGATCGACGCAATCTCCGTTTACGTATAATCCCCAGTGTAAGTGAGGACCTGTTGAAGCACCGGTAGAACCGATCGCACCAATGACTTGACCTGCCTGTACTAAATCTCCTTCCTGGACGTTGATGCGACTCAGGTGCAGAAATATACTGGTGACGCCTTGACCGTGATCGATGCCGATCGTGTTGCCGTGCAGTCGGAACCCTTCAGAAACTCTTCCTACCAAAGCTACTCGACCGCCTGCTGGAGCAACTACTGGCGAACCATATCCACCAGCATAGTCTACTCCGCGATGGTAGTAGTCGTTCGCAAAGACGCCGTTGTAGTAGCGGCGCACTCCGTAAACGGTGCTGATTCTACCGCGATTTGGGGCTACAAATGGCCCATTCCAGTATTTTTCTGGAGTTACGAGCTTTTTAAACGCGCTGACGCGGTTTAGTTCGTGCTGTGTCGGTTCTGTTCCTCCTCCAGATAAGCGGATGCGTTGGGTGGGGAAAGAACGGGAGGCTACCTGTACCGTAAGATTCTGCACCTCCGGACCGGCAGTAACGCGAATAAGCCGAGATCCAGGTTTTTCTAAAGGTGTTGTTGGCACTAAAGCGCGAAAACGGGACCCTACCAAAAACGTTTGGTAAGTTTTGTCTCCCACTGTTACAGTCGGAGTGCTGTTAATTTCTGGATTTTGCTGTATAAATACGACCAAGGTATCGCCTAGTTTGGGATTGGCTGGTGCCACCTCGACTTGGAGGGCTCGTGCTGGCGTTCCCAGCATAGCAATAGTAAGGGCAAAAGCTAAACCTATCTGTAGAGCGAAAGGTCTGGTGAGGCGACGCAGCACTTTTAACAGAGCAAAATTAATTGCGACCCCTCTGAACCGCAAATCTGCTATTTTTTTCCAAAAATGTCTCGACAGTCTAATGGTACTCATAATGCTCACTATTGGTTTTCCATCGGCTCTCTAGACTAGCGTCTTAGCCATACCAGTTCCAACTGCCGAATTATAGCCTCACCATCTGTAGCTCTAGGAAAACTTTTCCAAGAGTACAATCAGGGGTTCTCTCTCTCGTTTCCTAAATTTTAGGTGATGGGCTTGACATAAGCGATCGCGTGTCGCCACACAATTGACGATCGATCGCTTTCATCGATCAGACCGATGCAAAATTGATCTTGCCAGCGCAACTGACCGCTTAACATTTCACCCCCGATCAGTTTTACTTCTACCTGTTTTTGTTCTTTAATCATATTTTGAATTTGACGAGAGCTCGGCAATCCACTATCGAATCCGCTAGGCATAAGTTTGCTACTCTAAACGTGTGTAACCGTGCATTTTACAATGATTACTTAAGTTATTTATGCGATCGACTGCTATCTTTAGAATGCTTTCACAAAACTTGAGAGCTTATCTACCCCATTAAGAGCGAGGATAATTTAATGGCCATCGAGTTCGCTAAGTATCACGGTTTGGGAAATGACTTCATTTTGATTGATAATCGCACTTCGTCCGATCCAGTTTTAACACCCGCACAGGCGGTAACGTTATGCGATCGCCACTTTGGTATCGGTGCTGATGGTGTAATTTTTGCTCTGCCAGGGCTTGACGGTACTGATTACACGATGCGAATTTTTAACTCGGATGGCTCCGAACCGGAAATGTGCGGCAACGGCATTCGTTGCTTAGCTCAGTTTATCGCTGAATTGGAGGGAGTCTCAAATCAGGAGCGCTTGTATCGCATTCACACTCTTGCCGGTCCGATCGCGCCTTCGGTGCGATCGAACGGTCAAATTACTGTTGATATGGGGCTACCGCGACTTTTAGCTGCCGAAATTCCCACTACGCTTTGTTCTGGCGACGAAAAAGTCATTAACCAACCTTTGGAAGTGGAAGGAAAATCTTGGGATGTCACCTGCGTCAGTATGGGCAATCCCCACTGTATAACGTTTGTCGAAGATGTCACAGCGATCGCCCTGGAAACTGTTGGGCCTAAATTTGAGCATCACTCGGTTTTCCCGCAACGCACAAATACGGAATTTATTCAAGTGGTAGAGCGAGATTATTTGAAAATGCGAGTGTGGGAACGCGGTGCTGGGGCAACGATGGCTTGCGGAACAGGTGCTTGCGCTTCTTTGGTGGCGGGGGTACTGACGGGAAATTGCGATCGCAAAGCTACTGTTGAGCTACCCGGTGGCCCTCTGGAAATTGAATGGTCGGAAGTTGACGGGCGAGTTTACATGACTGGGCCAGCGGAGAAAGTTTTTGTAGGCAAAATTCACCCCCAGGTTTGATAAACTATGCAGGATCGATCGCCGGAACAACTTCCCCGTCTCATCACTACTTCAATCAGCCATTACTGCGAAAAAGTTCGATGGGCGCTAGAACGGCTCAATATTCGCTATATCGAAGAGCGCCACGCGCCGCTTTTTCACCGACTGGCTACAGCTCGCAATGGGGGACGATCGGTTCCTATGCTTGTCACTGAGGCGGGTACTTTCAGCGATTCCAGTGACATTTTGCAATACATTGATGGGATGTCACCCGTGAGCGCAAAGCTGTACCCTGCCGATCCCAAATTGCGCCAAGAGGTGGAAAAGCTCGAAGATTGGTTCGATCGCCAACTTGGGCCCAGCACCGGGGTGTGGTTCTACTTTTATTTACTCGATCGGGACAAGCTGATATTGCGATTGTTCTGTGAAGGTGTAGAGGCGATTGAGGCGGAGTTGTTTCCTGTTGTCTTTCCCTGCATCCGGGAAGCGATGGAACAAGCGATGGAAATTACGCCAGACTCCGCCGCCGAATCGCTCGATCGAATTAACAGCATTTTCGAGACTGTCAACGAGCTGCTTGCGGATGGGCGTAAATACTTGGTTGGAGATAGCTTTTCAGCTTGTGACCTCACATGGGCTTGTCTGACTGGGCTTGTCCTCATGCCTGCCGAATATGGCACAAAATTACCTCAATTAAGCGAGATTCCGGGGGAAATGGTGCAGGCGATCGAGCATTTCCGCGCAACTCCAGCCGGAGTTTACGCACTGCGCCTATTCCGCGAGGAACGCCATAAATAATTGGTTGTTTAGTTTTTAGTATGTCGATTTTGGGAGTGGGGGAGTGGGGGAGTGGGGGAGTGGGGGTGCAGGGGAGAGCATTAAAACTACTTCTTTTGTTTCCCAATAATCAAATTTAAATGCCCAATAGCTTATTATATCCTGTCCGGTTGCATCGGTAGTGTAAGATTTATGCTCAAGATTATCTGTGGGATATCGGGGTTAAAATTTAACCACAGATGAAAACAGATAAATACAGATGAACACAGATGTGATGGCAAATTTTTGACGCTACTGATGTAATCTGTCATTATATCAATCATCGAGAAAAAGATTGATAAATTCTCCATAAGCTTCTTTCATAGGTAATTCATCATCAACTTTGATGCGGCGTCTTTCAGTCATAACAGTTTTATTTTCAATTGGGTTGAAACCTTCTTTTTCGTAGGTTTCCCAGTACAAACCAACGCCTCGACGCTGCCAAGTTGGTAAATCGTTAAAATTTATCCCATTTTGAAATAACAATTCGTTTTTGAAGGCTACTGATTGATTTTCAAGAGTAGTTGTTGCTTCGGTAACGCTTTTACCGGATTTACGCAATGTCCAATAACTCCAACCATTTAAAGCGCAACGAGTCGCATCGGCTTGACGCCATCGAAAATAATCAATTACTTGCGATTTGTTTGCACCCAGCCAAACGCGACTGTCGAAATTTACTATAGTTTGGGCGGCGTGAGTGAATGCGGTGCTGGCAATACTGGCAGAAATAGAAACAATTTTTTCTAAACTGCGATCGAACAAATCCCATTCTGGATGAAACAGCACAGAAATTTCATCGCTTTCTGTATAGGCGTAAACACCTTGGAGTTCTTCCAATAACGCCTTGGCAGTTTGTACCATCAGTTCGTGAAACTTGCGGTCAAACGGTTTCTCGAAGCGCGACTCAGTGAACCTGGAAAAACTGCGTCCATCTACACGAATTACAATCCACGCGCCTGGTATCAGACGCAGGGAGTGGAAGTATTCGAGCGATCGCATTTTTTTCTCAAAGTTATCGCTATCCATCCTTCACCTCATTTTCTTGCCACTCGCGCACATCAAAATTAAAGTTTTCAGCTATCCGCACGTAGAAAAGCCGATCGAACCCTTCCCTGTAAGAAGGACGTGCTAACTTTTTAAGTGTCGCGTAAATTGCCACATCTGACACTTTCGCCTTACCCGTGCGTTGCTGGTTGCGATCGTAACAATGTTTCGCGACTGACTGAAAATAGTAACCGATAATTTGGGCATCGTACATTTTGCCTAGCTGAATTATAGATGCGCGACCTTCAACACTGGCATTGGTGTTATCTAAAACTACCGATTTTCCCTCTTTTAGAGACGCTTCAATCAGTTGTGCTTGCCTTCTGGCTTTGTTTCTGTTATTACGCATCAAATCCTTGCTGACAAGATCGTGAGTTTTGGCAAAATGAGTGCGGAAAAATGTACTTTTTCCAGAAGCTTGCAAACCAATAAAAATAATCAGTTCCATATTTGATGGGAAAAGGAGCTAGGGAAAAGAGAAAAGGCAAAAGGAGAACTTTTGACTTTTGACTTTTGACTTTTGACTTTTGACTTTTGACTTCCCCAGCCCCTAGCTTAAAGCTGTAACTCTTCGATCGAAGCATTTAAACCGTTGCTGTTAAGCTTTTGTAGCATTTCCTCAGCTTCAGTTCGATCGCTATAAGCACCCACCTGTATGACCGCTCGTCCATTGGAAAGAGTCCGAAAAGCTCCCGGTACGAGCGATCGTACCAGTCTCTGCTGACGCGCACTTCCGACATCGACAATCACGCGGTAACGCAAACCAAGTGCTACCGCACGGCTGGTAGAACTGGGACGGGGGGAGTATCTGCTTTCTTGCGGAAGCGGATTATCCTGAGATATCGCTACTGAAGGTAGGTTATTGGTATTGGCAACCGGAATTTCCGACCCGGGAACGGGTAGCAACCCTGCTTCTACGCCTTGATCTGGAAGCGTACCTCTACTTTGTCTGACAGGCTGTGTAGAAAAGTTTGCACCTCTATTATCTTCTCTTGTGGAGGAGAAAGAGGGGAGTGAAGGGGATACATCGCTGGATCTGGGTGGCGGTGCTGTAATCTCCACCGGCTCTGTTTGGTTGGCTGGTGGCGGTACGATCGCAGTAGGACTATTGGGAAGCCGCGAGTTTGGAATAGTTTGCCTTACTTGCACCGGTTCGCCCGAAGATAAAGGTGGAGGAACGGGAATTTGTACAGCACCACCCGATCCGGAGGGAAAATTATTTGTTGACCTTGTTTGTGTAGGGTTAGGGATAATAGTGGAGATCGCGGTCGGTGGCGGTTCGACATTTTCCGGTGCAGCGGCGACGATCGTTCCTGATAGATCCAAGCGTCCGCTTATACGACCTCCTGCAAGTTGATTGCCAAAGGCGGGAATAGTTTGAGTGGAAGTTTTACCGTTGATGTCAAGGCGACGGTTGTTGCGAAAAACGTTGCCGCCCGGTTGCTGCGCGATGCCCAAATCGGGACGGGCTTCACCGATCGCTACTACACCATCTCGGCTATTTTCTTCAATGGTATTGTTCCGCAATACAGGTTGAGCTTTGTTCTGCACCACCACACCGTCTATATTTTGGGCGATGCGATTGCCAACCAGCATCGGTGTGGCGGTATGACCGATATTAATCCCAAATCCAGTCCTTTCAAACACATTTTCCCGCAGTTCCGGTTTAGAGGTGTTGTAGATGGTAATGCCGTTAGCACCGTTATCGGCAAAGTAATTGTTGCGAATCACAGGCGCACTGCTGCCGGTGACAGAGATCCCGTCATGGGAGTTACCGATAAAAGTATTGTCACTGACCAGAGGACTGCTGAATTCTATCCACAAACCATAACCTCGTCGGTTGGAGTTGGTGACTGTGACTCCCACAATTGCCGATTTATCTGCTGCTAAAATGGCGATGTTTTGGCGAGCAAACGTGCGACTGATGAATTGCCCACCTCCTTTAACGATCGCATTACGGCCTTTATTGGCGGGGTCGCCTTGGATGCTGACCCCAGGCTTGAGGATAATTGGAAAAGTTTCGCCGCTTTCAGAGCTATAGGTTCCCGGTGCGAGGACAATCGTGGTGTTGGGTTGGGCTACCCGCAGTGCTTGGGTGATGGTTTTGAAAGGAGAACCGTTACTGCCGTTGCCAGCTGTATCGTTACCGCTGGCGGGATTGACAAACAACTGGGTTGTTTGGGAGGTACTCTGGGCTAATTCTACAGATGTTCTCTGTATTGGGAGTTGCGCGATCGCAGCGGTGTTGACCCAAGGACACAGGGCGATCGCTATTCCCACTGTTGCCAGCGTTCCTAATTGGCTGTATTTGTTTTTATCTGAGATGCTGGTAGGGATTGGTTTTAATGAATAATTTTTTCGCTTCGGGTATAAGTGTTTTAAATTCATATGTCGCTATCCTCCTGGCAGTTAGTGAAGGTAAAAGCCAAAACTTGGCTTGTGGCGAACCCCTGATATAAACGTAGGGGCGGGTTTAGTCAGATCGCTCCCATCACAAGTCTATGGTTGCAGTACAAAACCCACCCGCACTCAATTGTCAATAGTCAACAGTCATTTGTCAGTTGTCATTTGTTTGACTGATATTATGATACGGATATGTATGGTGTACGGATAAAAAAAATCACAGATGACACTTGACCGACGATCGAACAGAATAATGTGGAAATTTTCCAGTACAATCATTGCACCAGCAACAGCGATTTGAAAAATTTGCTGAATGTTGACATAATTACAATCTCTATTACCCACTGCCGCAAATAAGAGTGGAGTTGTTCCGATGGGCGATCGATACGAGCTGAAGAAGCCATTCCCAAACTTGCCCGCACAAGCACAGCCTGCTGTTTGCCGAATCCTAGATGCCAACTTAGACCGAGCTCGCGAAGGTTTGCGAATCGTGGAAGAATGGTGTCGCTTTGGTTTGGACAGCAGCGAGTTGGCTGGTGAATGCAAGCAACTGCGGCAGGAAATAGCGAAATGGCATACTCAAGATCTGCGGGCTTTTCGAGATACTCTGGGCGATGTGGGCACAGATTTATCTCATCCGCAGGAAGAAGAACGCGCTGGCATTCAGCAACTTTTGCAGGCTAACCTTTGCCGCATAGAAGAAGCGCTGCGGGTGTTGGAAGAGTACGGTAAGCTTTACCACCCGGAGATGGGGGCAGCGTTTAAGCAGATGCGCTATCGAATCTATTTGCTGGAAAGCAATTTGCTGGGTTATCAGCGTCAGCAGAAGTTGCTCCGCAGTCATTTGTATTTGGTAACCTCTGAGTCGGAAAATTTGTTTGCTGTTGTGGAAGCTGCTCTGCAAGGCGGATTGACATTGGTGCAATATCGGGATAAAGACGCAGATGATGATGTGCGGGTGGAGGCAGCACAGAAACTGCGCCAGTTGTGCCGACGGTACGAGGCGTTGTTTATTGTGAACGATCGCGTCGATCTGGCTTTGGCGGTGGATGCCGATGGCGTACACTTGGGACAGCAGGATCTGCCGATCGCTATGGCGCGACAGTTACTCGGCCCTCATCGCATCATCGGTCGTTCTACCACAAATCCCGATGAAATGCGACGAGCGATCGCAGAAGGTGCCGACTACATCGGCGTGGGGCCAGTCTACGAAACCCCCACTAAAGTTGGAAAAGCAGCCGCAGGTCTGGAATACGTGCGCTATGCGGCTCAGAATGCCTCTGTCCCCTGGTTTGCGATTGGGGGTATCGATCCGACAAATCTTAACGATGTACTATCGGCTGGAGCAGAGCGGATCGCTGCGGTCAGAGCCATTATGGAGGCAGAGCAGCCAACTTTAGTTACACAGTATTTCCTCTCTCAGCTATCTCGCCTGCAAACGCTGCGAGCTTTGAAAGCACAGTTGCCTCAGTCTCATGTCTAGTCCAATAACCTTACGAGTTAACGGGGAATCCCGTACTTGCCTTGCTCAAACTAAGTTACCGGATTTGTTAGCACAGCTCGGTTTCCATCCCCGTTTGATAGCTGTGGAGTACAACGGCGAAATCCTGCACCGTCAGTTTTGGCCGGAAACTCAGGTGCAGGACGGCGACAATATTGAAGTTGTTACCATCGTCGGTGGCGGCTAAGTCAAAAGTCAAAAAAGGGACTGGGGGTTAGGGGTTAGGGGTTAGGGAAGAGGGAGAGGGGAAAGTCACTCAGTCAAAAGTCAAAAGTCAAATATTAATTCTTTCGCTCCCCCGCGACCCCACTCTCCCGCGACCCCGCGACCCCGCGACCCCACTCCCCCACTCCCCCACTCCCCCACTTGCCTGTTATTTTTGACTTTTAACTTTCTTGAGGTACGGATATCTACCCAGCATCCGTCCTGCGATCGCTGCCCTGTGGCGATCGAAAGCGTTAAATTAGAAATGTGTAAAGATGCGTTAACAAAAATTTGCACCAGCCAGAAACACTGGAGTGTTACTTTCAAATGAGCTGAAATAGGCTTGGTTTTATGTACAAAAAACTGCTTTCCACTATCAAACCGCTTCTGAAACCTGTGTTAATTGCTGGCCTTGTGCTAACCTTAGCGCTGGGTCAAGCTGATGGAGCTTTGGCCGCTCGTACTGGTGGTCGAATTGGCGGCGGTTCTTTTAGAGTACCCAGCCCCACGTACACATCTCCGCGTACCTACGCGCCACCATCGGGAGGGTATTATTATCCTGGCGGTGGATGGGGAGGTGGATGGGGATTTCCCTTCCTGATACCATTTTTTGGCATTGGAGGCGGGTTTGGCGGTTTATTCACTATTCTGATATTTATTGCGATCGCCAACTTCTTGGTGCAAAGTTTCCGTCGCATCGGTTCTGGTGAAAGTACCGAAATGACCTACAGCAGCAATCCTGCCGTTTCGGTAGCGCGTTTGCAAGTCGGTTTGTTGGCGAACGCACGCGGTCTGCAAAAGGAACTCGATCGCATTGCGGAAACTGCCGATACCAATTCCGGCGCAGGTCGCGCTGAAGTGTTGCAGGAAACTACTTTAGCTTTGCTGCGCCACCCCGAATACTGCGTCTATGCCGGTGCTGAAAGCCAGCAAACTCGTTTAGAAGCCGCAGAAGCTCAGTTTAACCGCCTTTCTCTGGCAGAACGCAGCAAATTTACGGCAGAAACTCTCTCCAACGTTAACAATCAACTGCGGCAAGCTAATTCCCAAACAGCTTTACCAGGAGAGGAAACGTCTGGCGAACTGGCTAACCTGAGCGAAGGGCCAAGTCAATACATTGTCGTTACTTTGATCGCCGCTACACTGAGTAAGCTGCAATTGCCAACAATCAATAATTCTGAGGATTTGCGTCAAGCCTTGCGCCAGTTCGGTGCTATTCCCGCCGACCAATTGCTGGCAATGGAAGTTCTCTGGGCACCCCAAGCAGAAGGCGATACTCTCACTTCTGAAGACATGATTGTCGAGTATCCAAACTTGAAACTGATTTAGCGACAATCGAATTTTAAATAAAAAACAGGGGTTGGACTTAAGCCCCTGTTTTTTTGCTTAGCTTTTACAGTGATAATTCCCAAGGACTTTACCTCACTGCTCTCTTCATTTCGCCAAAGTTGTAGATGTTAATTCATGCTTACAATTTGCATATTCTGGCTCCTTATGTGTAAATATTTTATGTTCTGGTTTGCCATCTTCTGCATAAGTCTCGCCGACTATCCATAAAGGCCACAATAAACCAATCCAAAGGCTGGATAACTTACTATAATTGGGGTTTAATTCGGAACTTTCAGCATTTGGCTTTAAATTGTTCAAGCAAGCTAAATAACAAACAGACCCGGAGAAAAAGTAAGTTGTTGCAGAGAAGGCTAAAAGTATTGCACTCATCTTCAGTACCTTGAAAAATCTTCCTACTTGTGTACCAATATTGACCATCCAGCCCAAAAAAACCTAGTTTTTATAGAGTTGCTGAAATTAGTTGGGATATAATTCCTAAAATCTGCTTCTGAACAAGATTCCGTGACTGGAAATTAACTGTCGGACTTGAGTATTAAGTGTAATTGCTGAGCTTTTGATTTTTTTTCAACTATCGTAAATATACGGTGAATTTTCCAGAAATTGTTCGTGCAAATAAAGTTTTTACAAAATCTTTGCTCAATCTTCATCTAAACTTCATAAAATAAATTATATGAAGGTATGAAATTACTTCCCTCAATGGATGAGATATGGAAGCGTCATTCGATTCGGGCACGGGGCTAACTGCCTCTGCGTCCGTGCCCCTTCTCAGTTAAATTACTTATAGCTTTTTTGTGTGCTTTGGTAGCGGAGATATTCAGCCAGAAAAGCGACTACCCCGGACACCACCATAAGTACAACGCTGAGTGCGTTGATGTCGGGTCTTACCCCCGTGCGGATGCGGCTGAAAATTTCCATTGGTAGGGTATTGGCACCGCTACCGGCTGTGAAACTGGCAATCAGAAAGTCATCTAAGCTGAGAACAAAAGCGAGGAGACAGCCAGAGATAATACCGGGCATTAGTTGGGGTAGCAACACTTTGATGAAAGCTTGGGCTGGCGTAGCGCCCAAATCAAGGGCGGCTTCTTCTAGGTGGGGGTCTAAGTCTGCCAGTCGGGTAGAAACGACTACACCTACGTAGGCGAGGCAGAAAACGACGTGAGCTGCAACGATCGTCCACAAGCTGAGACGAACTTGTATGACTGCCAAAAATACCAGGGTGGCGACGGCGATCGCAATATCTGGAATAATTAGGGGCAGGTACGATATCCCCATATATAAAGTTCTGCCAGGAAATCGGTAACGCGCCAAACCAACAGCCATCAACGTACCGATGACAGCTGAAATACCGACAGCACAAAAAGCTACGATCAAACTATTTTGCAAAGCTGCGATAATCCGGTCATCGTTGAACAGCTTTTGATACCAATCGAGGGTGAATCCCTCCCAATTAGCGCTGTAACGGGATTTATTAAAACTGTAAAACGCCAGTACCAGAATGGGAAGGTACATGAAAAAGTACATTAGCAGGGAGAAAAGCGCCTGCCAAGAAACGGGAGATTTAGCGATAGACGGAGATTTGTTCATTGCTTGGGGGAGAGGGCGTCGGGACTAGGGGCCAGGGGCTAGGGGCCAGGGGCTAGGGGCCAGGGGTTAGAGACAAAGAGTAAATTTCTAGTTTTGACTTTTGACTGAGTGACTTTTGACTTTTCTAACGTGTGGCGTTTCGATCGCCGAATTTGAGCAAAAGTGCGATCGCAATACTCACAGCTAAAATTAGCACCATACTGAGAGCCGACCCAAAACCCCAGTTCTGAGTTGCACCTAAAAATTGGTTGTAAATCAAACGCGATATGGTCATACTGGAAGCGCCTCCCAACAATTCCGGGTCGATGAAATCGCCCACACCGATAATTAAAACTAGCAATGAACCGGCCACAATTCCCGGCATTGTTTGTGGGACTGTCACCTTCCAGAAAGTTTGCGCTGGATTTGCTCCTAAATCAGCTGATGCCTCTAGCAAACGCCGATCCAATTTTTCCAGAGAAGAGTAGAGAATTAATACCATATAAGGTAAATAGCTGTAACTCATCCCAATTAAAACCGCTGGCCAGTCGTTAAGCAAATTCCAGGGTAAAAGTGGCAAGTGGGGTAGTAAAAATGGTATGTGGAAATTAATCAGGAACGAGTTGCAACTGTCAATTAACCAGTTGAGAATGCTGAGTAATGGATTGAGTACGGGTTGTAAAAATGAGTTAATAACTCCGCTCGGACGCAGAATCGTGATCCAAGCATACGATCGCAACAGCGATGAAGTCCATAAGGGTAAAACAAAACCCAACAGCAGCAAATTTCGCCATTGTTTGGATGACATGACTGCAATCCAGTATGCAACTGGGAATCCCAGCACCAAACAAGCTATTGTGGAACCACCTGCAAAAAATAAGGTTCGTCCCATCACTTGCAGGAAAGTCGGATCGAACTTAGCTGGCAAGCATTTTTCAAATCCAAACGCCCTGCAAAAGTTATCCAATCCGGAAGGATTGACCACTTGTCCGGGTCGAATATCTGGCACCAAACTTAGCTCAAAAATGATCAAAGTTGGCAACACTAGCAACAGCAGCAACCAAATGCCTGCCGGCCCTAGAAATATGAGGGGTTCCGCTAAGCGATCGAATATAGAGGCTAGCTTCGATTTAGCAGGTGGTGCAGGTGTATTAGAACGAGAGGAAATTTGGGTAGACACAGGCATTTATAAAGTAAAAAGTCTAAAATCAAAAGTAAAGTAATGGGCTTTTTTTAGCTGCTAGTTAACTGAGTCCAATAGCGATCGAAAACTTCGCTAAATTTCCCCAGCGGTTCGATTATTTCACAATTTTGCAGCAGTTCGGGTGGCGGATACAAGGTAGGATTATCGCGAGTTTTAGGAGACATTAACTTGAGCGCTTCTTGATTTGCTGTAGGAAAGTTAAGTCGATCGCAAACAAAGGCAGCCACTTCCGGTTTTAGCATAAAATTTATCCAAGCATAGGCAGCATCGGGATTGGGAGCAGTTTTGGGAATCGCCATCGTATCCGTCCACACAGAAGTACCGCTTTTAGGAATAAGATATTGCAAGTCGGGGTTTTTTTGTGCCACATTTACAGCATCTGCGGAATAACCCATTGCTACCAGCAAATCTCCAGCCAACAATTGCTCTCGCCAAGCGTCTGTTGTAAAAGATGCGATCGCACTTTTGAGAGCCTTTAATTTTTGGTAAGCTTGTTGTAGTGCTTCGGGATTTGTCGAATTGTAAGAATAACCCAGCATTCGCAAAGTCGCACCCATTACTTCTCGCACATCATTAACTAACGTTATCCGTCGATAAAGTAGCTGCTGATTTTCCCATAGATAATCCCAATCTTCGGGAGGTTCTTTGAGTTTTTTGCTATTGTAAATTAAGCCAGTAGTTCCCCAGGCGATCGGTACGCTGTGACTGTTATTCGGGTCGTAACTTGGATTATGGAACTGCGGCAAAAGGTTTTGCCAACCTTCAATGCGGTGGCGATTCAATTTTGTCAACATCCCCATTTCCAACATCTGGCAAACCATGTAGTCAGTGGGATAGAGTACACTGTAAGTTCCACCGCCTCCTGCCAACATTTTAGCTAGCATTGTCTCGTTGGAATCATAGACATCTGCCACTACTTTTATACCAGTTTCAGCGGTAAATCTGCGTAACAGCTTGCGATCGAGATATGTAGAAAAACTGTAAATATATAAAATATCAGAATTTATTGATGGGGTGGGTGTCGGTCTCACCTCAGCTAGAGTCCATCCACAACCAGAAAGTAGCAATCCTGAAAATGACGCTGCTGTTTTTAAGAAGCGACGTCTGTTTGGATATAGCTTAAATTTTCTAACCTCCTCGCTCATTTACTAAAATCCTTTTTAACGTTTTTTAGCTGCTAGTTAACTGAGTCCAATAGCGATCGTAAACATCATTAAATTTTCCTAACGGTTCAACTCTTTCACACTTTTCTAACACTTTTGCCGATGGATATAAGTTAGGATTGTCGCGAGCTTTGGGCGATAATTGCTTAATAGCCGATTGATTGGGAGTCGCAAAATTCAGCCGTTCGCAAACAGACGCAGCTACAGCAGGTTGTAACATAAAATCTATCCAAGCATAAGCAGCATCTGGATTGGGAGCAGTTTTAGGAATCACCATTGTATCTGTCCACAGAGAAGTACCGCTTTTAGGTATTGCGTACTGTAAGCTAGAACTTTCTTCAGCAACTTCCGCCGCATCAGCTGAATAACCCATAGCAACAAACAAGTCTCCCGCGACAATTTGTTCTTTCCAAGCGTCTGTTGTAAAGGATGCGATCGCAGGTTTGAGCGCCTTTAACTTTTCGTAAGCTTGTTGGATTTGCTGCTGGTTTGTCGAATTATAAGAATAACCCAGCATCCGCAAAGTTGCGCCCATAACTTCTCGAACATCGTTCATCAAAGTCATTCGTTTGGAGAGTAGTTGCTGGTTTGACCAAATATAGTCCCAATCTTCTGGAGGAGTTTTTAACTTTTTGGTATTGTAAATCAAACCTGTTGTTCCCCAGCTCATCGGTACGCTATGACGATTGCCTGGGTCATAACCGGGATTTTGAAATTGTGGCAAAAGATTTTGGAGATTATTGAGACGATCGTGTTCTAATTCCGTCAGCATTTTTAGTTCTAACATTTGGCGAACCATGTAGTCAGAAGGGTAAATTACGCTGTAAGCTGCACCTCCTCCCGCTTGCATTTTAGCCAACATTGTCTCGTTGGAATCGTAAACATCTGCCTCTACCTTTATACCAGTATTAGTGGCAAAGGTTTTGAACAACTCTTCATCCGTATAGCCAGAAAAAGTATAAATGCGTAGAGTGCCAGAAGAGTTTTGTTCGGCAGTAGTCGGTCGCACTTGTGCCAGCGTCCAACCACAACTGGAAAGTGCCAATCCAGACGTTGCTGCTGCTGCCGTTTTTAAGAATCGACGTCTGGTTTGATATAAATTATGTAGCTGCAAATTAGTCATTTTTCACTAGCCAATATTCATGTTTGCGCTGCAATTGACATTGGTGATTTCAAATTTTAACTTTCAAATTGCCAATTATAAAACCAACTTGGAAATTTTAAATCTGAAATTTGAAATCCCGAATTACCCATTTCCCATTTCCCATCACCAATAACCAATTAACAGTATCTTACAGATTGTTCTAAAGCTAACGGTTCACCGGTTTTAGCGTCCGTGTTTTGGCACGCAAACATCAATTCAGGAGAAATTTTTTCAAATTGCAGTTTATTCCCCTCACGTCTGAGCAGGTAGCCGCGCAGTTCTTTGTAAGGTAACTGAGTGAACTCATCAATTTCTGAAGTAAAAGATCGCAGTATCAGAGACCCGGAAGGATTGCAACCTTCCATCACTTTCTCGATAAATATTTTTTTGACACTGCTGTGGTAGCCGTAGTTTACTTTATCGGCTTCTCGCTGTAAGTCAACGACAAATGGTTCTCCATCGCTACCTAAAAAGGTGGCGATCGCCGTTGACTGGCAGTGGTACTCTAACTCTTGTAAAAACCGCTCTAGTGTCATTTGTCAATAGCCATTTTTCATTTGTCAGCGGTCAGAGATCGAATTACTGAGAGCTAACTACTGGGAATCGCCTTTTAGCAGATAACTAGGAATCAGCCAAAACCAGAGAATCTTTTGAACCCCAGTAGGCGTATACAGGGGTGTGGGGGTCGGGTAAGCTGGCGAAAGTGTTAGGTTGCCTTACGGTAATACGATCGCCTGACTTTAATTCCACCACACAATGAACGTGGGTACCCAAATACATAACGTGCTGCAAACGTCCTTCAAAACAGTTTCCCTGTAAGCAAGAAGGTTCCAGATTCAGTTGAATATTTTCTGGGCGCACGCTAATCGCCACAGAAGCTTGAGGATGCCAAGCAGTTGAGGAGTCCAGCCTTTGCGCCACCACCTTCATTTTAGATTCTGTCAGCACCTCGATTTCCGAGCCGTTCAAAGATAAAATTCGGCCTTTTAACAAATTGGTATCCCCAATAAAATCAGCAACAAAAGCTGTTTGTGGACGCTCGTAAATTTCGCTGGGCGTACCTATTTGTTCGATTTTGCCGTCGTGCATAACCGAAATGCGATCGCTTAAACTCAGCGCCTCCTCTTGGTCGTGAGTAACCATGATAAAAGTGAGGCCCAAATCTCGGTGTAAATTGGTCAGCTCCACCTGCATTTCCTTACGCAGCTTCAAATCCAACGCTCCCAGAGGTTCATCCAGCAAAAGCACAGCCGGTCGATTTACCAACGCTCGCGCCAACGCTACCCGTTGCTGCTGACCCCCAGACAGTTGAGCCGGAAAACGGTTAGCCAAAGCTTCCATTTTAACGAGCTTGAGAGCTTCTTTAACCCGTTCTGCGATCGCCGCCCTTGGCAAGCCTTTAATCCGCAATCCAAAAGCGATATTTTCCCAAACGCTCAGGTGGTTAAACAAAGCATAGCTCTGAAACACCGTATTTACCGGTCGGCGGTAAGGCGGTACTTTAGTCATTGGCTTGCCTTGAATTAGCACCTCACCGGCGGTCGGCATCTCAAACCCCGCAATTAAGCGCAGCGTCGTCGTTTTACCGCAGCCGGATGGCCCAAGAATACTAAAAAATTCACCCTGGCGAATGTCAAGGTCAACCCCCCGTACAGCAGTATCGACTTTGAACACCTTGAAAACCTTTCGGAGTTCAACATCCAGTACTGTGTAAGCGTCCCTGGCGTCTGGATTCTGAACAGCAGTCTGAGACATAATGGCGAAAATCCTTGTAGCGATGCCCCGGTTGCCAGCTGAATCAGCATTATAGTTGATGCAGTGGCAAATTTGACCTTGGCTTATTTTGACATTCTGCCACTGACTGAAGCCAGCTGCCCAGTCAGTCAAATTGCCAAGAGTTGGTGTAGAGGGAGGCGGAAAGCTCCCAGAGCAGAGGTGGGGGTATACTTGAACTCAAAACTCTCCGACGCCGGACGCACTGGCCCCCTTCATACTCAAATTTCAAAACTTTGGAACTCAAGACTTAGGAGTACTGCCGTATGACCTTGCTTTGGTCTTCCTCGCTAGACAGTAAATCAAAGACCCGCACGGTCGGACGAAATTACCAGTCCCTGTTTGTGATGCTAGTCATTACATTGGTGATGGTAGGAGGGATTGGCAGTCGTCTTGCCTACCTGCAACTGATCCAGGGAGAACGCAATCGGGAACTAGCTGAGAACAACCGGATTCGGATCATTCCCAAACAACCCGAACGGGGTAATATTTTCGATCGCAAAGGCAGAATCCTTGCCAGCAGTCGTCTTTCCCGCTCAGTTTATTTATGGCCGTTGATACGCAAGCAAAAATCCTGGCCTAGCACACGCAAGCGTCTTTCCGAGATCCTGGAAATTCCCGAAGCAGATATTGAAAAGCGTATAGCACAAGTAGGGGAGAACAATCCCACCCTAGTACGAGTCGAGCGCGACATCACTCCGGAAAAAATAGTAGCGCTGGAAGAATCCCAACAGCAACTCGAAGGAGTAGAAGTAGACATAGAACCGGCGCGGGTATATCCCAATAAACAAGTGGCAGCCCACGTACTCGGTTACACCGGTGAAATGAACGATCTTCAGTTAGCTAAGGCGAGGCAAAAAGGCGATGACTATCGACTCGGAGATGTCGTCGGTAAAATGGGCGTCGAAGCAGCTTTTGAGAAAAAATTGCGGGGAACGTGGGGCGGTCAGCAGGTGGAGGTGGACGGCAAGAACCAGATTTTGCGTATTTTGGGGGATAAACCGTCAGAACCCGGTGAAGACGTGCATTTAACCATCGATCTCGATTTGCAGAAAGCGGCAGAAGCTGCTCTTGGCAATCACAGAGGTGCGGTTGTAGCAATGAATCCAAATAACGGAGCGATTTTAGCGATGGTTAGCCGTCCCGCTTTCGATCCTAATTTGTTCACACCTCGGATCAGCCAGAAAGCATGGCAGGAACTGCAAAAGGCAAACCACCCATTTGTCAACCGCGCCTTACAAGCTTTTCCACCAGCCAGTACCTTTAAAATTGTTACTACCACTGCTGGCATCGAATCGGGCAAAGTTCCTTCTACCATAGTTTTGGGAACTTATCCAGCTCTTAGGGTGGGTGGAATTTCCTTTGGAGAATGGAACCACGCAGGATTTGGTGCTTTGGGATTTGTGGGCGGTTTGAAGTGGAGTAGCGATACATTCTTTTATCAAATCGGGATGAGAACCGGTGGGCCTGCCCTGATCGACTGGACTCGACGGTATGGCTTTGGCGAAAAAACCGGCATCGAATTGGAGAGTGAAGAAGTAGCCGGTTTGGTAGCCGATAATGCTTGGAAGCTGAAGCGGATGAAATATGAGTGGACTGTAGGCGATACAGTGAATATGTCCATCGGTCAGGGCTTTCTCCAAACCACACCCATACAAGTGGCTGTGATGTTTGCTGTTCCCGCGAACGGTGGCTACCGAGTTAAGCCCCACCTGCTCAAAGATGATGAGGATTCAAAAAACTGGCGGGTAGATTTGAACCTGAAACCGGAAACGGTGCGAGTCCTGCGCCAGGGTCTGAGGGCAGTAGTAAGTGGCGGTACCGGCGCAGCCCTGAATTCACCAACTATTCCTCCTGCTGCGGGGAAGAGCGGCACATCTGAAGTAGCCCACGGTAAACTAACCCACACTTGGTTTGGTGGCTATGCGCCCATAGACAATCCGGAGATTGTTGTGGTGGTTTTTGGGGAACATTCCGGCGGTGGTGGTGGCAAGTTCGGAGCTCCAAAGGTGCTGAAAGTTATGGAGGCTTACTTTCGTCTGAAGGGAGGCGGTAAGGTTGCTCCCACTAAGCCAGTCAAAAGAAGGAGATGAATCTTAATACTAAAAACACGGTACAAAGTGACTAATCGCGGTATACTACCAGGATGAGTTAGAGGATAGTATATATCGTTAAGTATGTCACGCCGAAAGAAGCCGCCAAGCAACTCGGAGTCCACTTCCGTACCCTCTCCCGATGGGAAAAAGAAGGGAAGATCCAAGCGATTAAAACCCCTTCCGGTCAGCGAAGATACGACGTTCAAAGCTACACAGCTAAGTCTGGATCTGTTCGGTCTACAGTCATCTACGCAAGGGTTTCCAGTCGCGCCCAACAAGCAGACCTCAATCGACAAATTGCCGCTATCTCCCATCTCTACCCAGACGCAGAGATTGTTAGCGAAGTCGGGGGTGGACTCAACTTCAAAAGGAAGCGGCTTCTTGCCTTATTGGAACGAGTCATGCAGGGAACTGTCGGGCGCATTGTGGTCGCTCACAAGGACAGGCTGGCCAGATTCGGGTTTGATTTCTACGAGTGGTTCTGTTCTCAATATGGGTGCTCCATCCTGGTTCTCAACGAAACAAACTTATCTCCAGAAACAGAAATGGTTGAGGATATCCTCGCCATCCTCCACTGTTTCAGTAGCCGACTCTCCGGACTCAGAAAATATAAAACTCAGCTCAAAGAAGATCCAAGTCTACCCCGATTTAAATCTGAAAAAGGAATGGAATAGATGGTTAGCCGCTTGTCGATATTGTTTTAATCAGGCGATTGCATATCAGAAAAAGAACGGTCGAACGACAAAGCTCAAACTTCGCAACATCGTGATGAACTCCGATTTGCCAGAATGGGTCCTAGATGCACCGTGTCATATCAGGCAGAATGCTATTTTTGATGCTCATCAAGCGTATCTAGCATCTCCATATTGTAAGTTCAGGAGTTGTCAAGCACCGAGACAGACAATCAAGTTCAATAACTCTAATTACAAGTCGGGTAAGTGGTATCCTAACTTGACTAAAAAAATGGGTTGTATTTCCAGTGAACCACTACCAAGTACTACTAAGTTCGCTACTCAGTTAATTAAAACTAAGGTGGGGTGGTTTGCAGTGTTCTTAGAAGAAAGGGAGTCGAAACCAACTTCGGGAAAAGAGCGAATTATCGCTTTAGACCCAGGAGTTCGTACTTTCCTCACTGGCTTTGACGGCAATAGGTTTATGGAAATCGGTCAAGGCGATATGAGTAGAATCGCTAGGCTATGTCAGCATCTCGATAGCTTAATGAGCCGAATTGCACGCAGTTCTTCGAGTCGTCAACGACAAAGAATGAGAAAGGCGGCGGCACGGATGAGGGACAAGATTAGGAACTTGGTTGATGAGATGACTTCGATCGGCTTTTTATCGCGTATGAAAGAGGGGAGAGTGGGGGAGCGGGGAAGTGGGGGAGTGGGGGAGTGGGGGAGCGGAAGAATTAATATTTTCCCTCTTCCCTCTTCCCTCTTCCCCTAACCCCTAACCCCTAGCCCCTAACCCCTAACCCCTAACCCCTTAATTTTTTTGTAATTTTCTGGCTTTATAAAAAGTTTCTAAACTGTCGCGATCGCCCACAAAGCGCCAATGCCAAGGCTCATAACTGACGCCTTGAGAATTGTTTTTGGGAAATGACATCTCAAAGCTATAGCGAGCTGCATTAGCTTGCAGCCATTTGAAAGCAGCAGTATTTTCAAAATTAGGATTCAGGTTGGTTGCAGGTACTCTACCATCCCCAATATCGATCGCATAGCCGGTATGATGTTCGCTGTAACCAGGCGGCGCACTCACACTCGCTCGTTCTGCTGCCACCTGCCCCCGTTGCGCTTTAACGTCAAAAAACAGGTGTTGCTGTTCGTTTACCGAACGAAATCCCGAAATAGGGACTAATATTGCTCCCTGCGCCCTAGCTGCTGCCACCATAGCGTTAAATTGCTGAGCAGCACTTTTGCGTAGCTTAATGCGATTATCCACCGATACAGATTGAAGGTCTTGCGGGAGCGCTTCTTTGTAGGCAAAGTGTCCCGCCTGTCCCAAGATGATATCCGGCTGGCTTGCAGAAGTATTGACAGCTTCTGTGGGCGTTTGACTGGGTTTGGCGATCGGTTCTGTTTCATTCTTTTGAGCCATCGTCCCAGAAGAGGATTGAGACAAACTGGCAAACCACAAACCGATAAAAAGGGCAAACGCTCCCCATCCCACCAATAATGCCACCAGCCAGACTCGCTGCCACCGACGCTCTTGTGATGGAAACTGGGTTTCCCGCAAAGCTTCAGGAATATCTTCTGTCGAGGGAGCTGCTACTTTCGACGGCTTTCCAGACAAGCTGGCGTTATCCACACCATTCACTCCTGCACTTAAGATTAAAACCGAACATCATAAAAATTGTAACGGTCTTAGATTCGCGATCGGTCTCGGTCATCGGTCAGAAAAGTTGTGAAACTGTAAAACTTTAGAATTTTGAGATCTTGAGGCATTTAAACATTGACCCCTACTTTTGCTTTTAACCTCAAATACCATGCCCAGTCCGGAAATTAAACTTCTAGAACTATATACGCCCCTTGGTGGAGGAGTGTTCCTGGGATGGTTGCTAGGCCGTATCCTCCCCAAAAACTTCCCCACTTATTTAGGTCACTTTCTGTTTTGGATCGGAGCTCCGATTGCTATTGTGGCCTTTCTGCGCGGAACCAACCTATCCGGGCCAATTTGGATCGCACCTCTGGCAGCTTGGGCTGCAATTCTGCTAGGAGCGGCACTTGCTTGGGCTGCCATTAGATTAGATGACAAAAAAGATCGTGCTTCTGTTTCTGCTTCTGCTACTGCCAGTTCTGGGAGTCAGCCGAATCAAGGCAGTTTCCTATTAGCATCGATGGTGGGCAATACAGGTTATCTGGGCTATCCAGTAACGCTTGCTTTAGTTGGACAGGAATACTTCGGTTGGGCGCTGTTCTACGATTTGCTGGGAAGTATGTTGGGAACCTATGGGTTGGGGGTTGCTCTTGCCGCTCGTTTTGGTATGGGGGCAAGCACTAACAAACAATTACTTGGGGCAATCCTCAAAACTCCCGGTCTGTGGGCTTTGGGATTGGGACTGGTTTTAAGACCCATTTCTCTACCGAATTGGCTCGATTTTGGCTTACAGAAGTTTGCCTGGACGATAATATCTCTGTCTTTAGTGCTAATTGGGATGCGGCTGAGTCAGCTATCGTCTTGGCGCGGTTTGCCACAAGCATCAATTTGCTTGGCGATTAAAATGTTGCTGGTTCCCTTAGTTTTGGGTTGGGGTCTGCGTGGCTTGGGCTTGACAGGCCCACCTCATTTGCTGATCGTATTGCAAATGGCGATGCCTCCAGCTTTTGCCACGCTGATTATTGCGGAAGCTTACAATCTCGATCGCGATTTAGCTGTAACTGCGATCGCACTCGGTACAGGCGGACTTTTCCTCACTTTACCGCTTTGGCTATGGCTGTTTGGAGTTTAAAGGCGCGGTGTAAGATGCTGCTAGTTGAGCGATACTCATTTGTTCGTAGGGTTCAAACGGTTGATGAATCCAGGGATTATCGGGTAAATAGTCTACGTAGTAATCTGGAACGATGACGGAACAAGCTTTGTACCAGAGTACGGCGGTGCGAATTTCCTCGATGCGATCGGCATAATGGTGTTTGAGCCAAACAACGCTCTGCTCCAGAGTACTCCCAGAATCTACTAAGTCATCGACTAAGAGAATACGGCTGCCCAGCTCGTCTGTTGTCATCGTTATGTGAGAGGAAAAAGTCAGATCGCCGCGCACTCGGTTCTCGAAACCACCATAGGATGAGGCGGCCAGAATAGCTAGGGGATATCGGTAAATCCGAGACAAAATATCGCCAATTCGCAATCCACCCCTGGCAAGGCAGACTATCTGGTTAAAGTTCCAGTTGGACTGATAGATTTTGACGGCCAACAGTTCAATCTTGGTGTGGTAGTCTGGCCAAGAAACGTAAAGGTCGGGCATAAATATAAACGCTATTTCCGATATAAATGACGATAAAGCATCTTTTAACTAAAGTTTGCCAAGTTAACCACTACTTTTGCTTTTGAGATTCCCGATCGAAGTCTGCCAATCTGGGAATCATCAGAAGCAAGGGTCGCTTTACTGCCTGCTTTGCCTTTACCTGCACTGTCAAGGCCAAACAAAACTAAGGCGTTTGACAGCAATAGAACATAAAATTGCACAAGTGGCACTTATCAATGAAAGCGTTTATTAAATTTATGAATAATTCTCCCCCTTCTGATGGCTTGTCGGAGACGCCTGGGAACGAAAAGCTCAGCTTCAGCACTAAACTGGCTTACGGTGCCGGTGATATGGGTGCGGCCATTACGGCTAATATTGGAGTATTTTATACTGCCTATTTCTTCACCGATGTTGCCGGTTTGGATGCTGGTTTAGCGGCATGGGCTTTGCTGATCGGGAAAGTTTGGGATGCGGTTAACGATCCGATCGTGGGAATATTGAGCGATCGCACCCAAAACCGTCGCTGGGGGCGTCGGCTACCTTGGATGCTGTACGGCGCGATTCCTTTCGGGATCGCTTTCTTTTTGCAATGGATTGTACCTCGCTTTAGCGCTAATGATGCTACCAATGATTGGGCATTGTTCTGGTACTATGTGGCGATCGCGATTTTGTTCAACTCGTTCTACACGGCTATTAATTTACCCTACACCGCTCTGACGCCGGAACTGACTCAAGACTATGACGAACGTACTAACCTCAACAGCTTCCGGTTTGCCTTTTCGATCGGCGGCAGTATTTTGTCTATCATTTTTGTCCGTATCATTGCCGGTTTAATTCCGGAAGACCGTATCCAGCAATATTTGTTAATTGGCGCAGTGTGTGCGGTGATATCGGTATTGCCTCTGTATTGGTGTATTTTTGGCATCCGCGCCCGCGTTATGGCTGTGGCGGCGCGAAACCCCAACTTAGAGGAACCTGTGTCTGTGCCTATTTTTGAGCAGTTACGGATTGTTTTGAGCAATCGACCGTTTTTGTTTGTCATCGGCATTTATCTTTGTTCTTGGCTGGCAGTTCAGCTAACCGCTGCCATTATTCCTTATTTTGTGACGAGTTGGATGCGCTTGCCAGATGCGGTAACTGCCCAAGTAATTTTTGCGGTGCAGGGAACTGCTTTTGTGACGTTGTTTATATGGAGTGCTGTCAGTCAGCGGGTAGGCAAAAAGGTCGTTTATTTTATGGGTATGAGCCTGTGGATTTTGGCGCAGGCGGGATTGTTTTTCTTGCAGCCGAGTCAAATATCCTTGATGTACGTTTTGGCAGTGATGGCAGGTTTTGGTGTCTCTACAGCTTATCTTATCCCCTGGTCTATGCTGCCAGATGTCATCGAACTGGATGAATTGAGAACGGGACAGCGCCGGGAAGGGATATTTTATAGTTTTTTTGTGCTGCTGCAAAAGATATGTTTGGCGATCGCAGTTGCTTTGGTGCTGCAAAGCTTGAATTGGGCTGGTTACCTTGTACCTACAGCAGAAAATGTCAGACCGATTCAACCTGCTTCTGCGCTTTTGGCTATTCGCTTTGCTATTGGCCCGCTGCCAACTCTTGCTTTAATTTGCGGTTTGGTGCTGGCATATTTTTATCCGATTACTCGCGAGGTTCATGCAGAAATTTTACACAAGCTCAGAGAGCGCGATCGCTAAGTCATTCAAATTTTAAAATTTTATTCTAAATCGTCAATTGGAAATTGACGATTTGGTAATTCAATGCTAAAGGTCGTCCAGCCATCATCGCTTTTGACGTTAATATTTCCTCCCATTTGTTTCACGAGTTTCTGGACTAAAGCAAGTCCCAATCC
Organism: Aerosakkonema sp. BLCC-F183; assembly: GCF_041929145.1. Classification (NCBI taxonomy): domain Bacteria; kingdom Bacillati; phylum Cyanobacteriota; class Cyanophyceae; order Aerosakkonematales; family Aerosakkonemataceae; genus Aerosakkonema; species Aerosakkonema sp. BLCC-F183. Next base: position 28,523 of record NZ_JBHFNU010000082.1, read on the forward strand.
GGTACCGCCTTGTTTCCAAAGATCTGCTTGTAAAACTCGATAAAATTTCTTAAATACATGGGATAATTCGGCAGGGGGAATTTCTACTTCGTTGCTGACGGCAAATACAATCTTCGACACACAAGCGCAGGGCCCAGACTGTGCGGATGAAATATATTCTCCGGCTAAGTCATGGCAGACGCGCAAAATTATCCCGCCACCAGGCGGAGTATACTTGCAGGCATTGTTGAGCAATTCTGCCAAAATTCTTGCCAGTCCAGCGCGATCGGTAACTAGGGGCGGAAGTTCGCCAGACATTTCGACTTGGAGATTTTGTCCGCGTTCGTGAGTGCGGCTGTAAAATGGTTCGACAATGTTGGGTAGCCATTCTTCCAGCTTGACTGATTCTGCCAGGGAGAGGGGATAAGATGATGCTTCTAGGCGCTGTAAATCGAGGAGGTCGTTGATGAGTTCTGTTTCGCGATCGCACTCGGTTTTCAATATCTCCAAATAGCGCTGATGTCGTTCGCCGCTGGGCACTATTTTCAGCATTTGGATCGCCATTTTCATGTTAGCCATAGGCGTCCGCAATTCGTGGGAAACCGTACTCAAAAAGTCATCTTTAAGCAAGTTTAGTTTTTCCAGTTCTGCCACTTGCTCTTGTTTGATCTGATTGAGTTTTTCCAGTTCTACTACTTGCTCTTGCTTGAGTTGGTTGAGTTTTTCCAGTTCTGCTACTTGTGCTTGTGCTGCTTGATAAAGCCGTGCTTGACGAATGGCGATCGCGCACTGATTTGCTACCTGCTGTACCAAGCGTATTTCTAACTCGCTATAGCTGTGTTCTTTGTGATTAATTAACCACAAATCTCCCAAAAGTCCTTCGTTATCGAAAATCGGGCAAGCCAGCATTGCCACCCGTCCGCGCACGGGATTTGGAAATATAGAACAAAACTGGAAATATTGTTTTTCTAATAGCTGAGTGTATATTTCCGGATAGTTTGCCATATGGGCCACACGCCCCTGTTGCGCCGGAATTGAGACTGCGTATTCGTGGCAAACTGTGGTAATTCCCTTTTCTAAATCGTATATAGCTGCATTGCAAGAACCTATATTTAGCCCTACCGCTACTTCCCGCACAGCCGTTTCTAAAATTTGGTTTTCGTCTAGGCTATCTCTAACTTTGTCTGTGATACGTTTGAGCATGGCTTCAAAGTCGAGCGCCTTTTTCAACTCAGCGGTGCGCTCTTGCACTTGCTGTTCTAGTTCGGCGTTAAGCTTTTGTATTTGTTTGAAAAGTGAGGATTGCTGGATAGCAAGCGCCACAGTTGTTGCTAACTGTTGCAGTAAATCTATTTCAAAAGGTTGCCAGTGTCGCGCTTCGGAACACTGATGAGCGCATAGGAGTCCCCACAGTTTTTTGTTGAAGACGATCGGCACTAGGAGATTAGCTCTAATTTGTATTTGAGCTAATAGTTCTACGTAGCAAGATGGTAGATTTGCTCGCTCGATATCATCAATAGCAGAAACGTGTCCCTGTTGGTACTTTTGGATATATTTTTCGTTAAAACAAGGATCTTCGCAGGATACTCCTAATATTGACGAACAATTTTCAGCTATTGATTCCACCACAAACTTACCAAAGTTATGCTCATCTATTTGATAAATTGCTACTCGTTCTACTTGCAAAAAACTGCGTACTTCTGCTACTGCTTGGTTAAGAATTTCATCTAGGTCTAAAAACTGGCGGATGCGCTCTTGCATCATTCCTAGCAGTCGTTCCCGCTCTGTTTGCTGACGCAATGCTTCTTCTGCTTGTTTGCGATCGGTAATGTCTTGCACTCCGCCGTAGATGAGCAGGAAGCGATTTCTGTCATTGCAATATACTGGCTGACTGTAATCTCTCAGCCAGCGAAGTTCTCCATTTTTGGTGAATAGCCGATATTCGCTTACATCTGATTGCCAACACAGAATCCTTTGCAGGCGTTCTACAAAGATAGGCATATCTTCCGGATGAATGAGGTTTTGCCAGCCCCCGCGTGCTGCGATTTCTTCCCAACTGAAACCGGACATAAAACTAAAAGCATTTGTAATCCAATCCGTGACAAATAAACCGTTGGAATCTATCTTTGCAGCATAGGCAAAGTCCGATGTCAGTTCGGAAACGATCCGATAGCGCTCTTCACTTTTTGCTAAATCTCTTTCTGCTTGTTTGCGCTCTGTTATCTCGCGCACAAATATCGCCACTTCATCACTGCTGGTAGGAACGATTCGAGCTTCAAAATCTCGTAATTTTCCTTCAGTTTGCAACTGATACTCAAAAATTTCTGTTTGTTTGTTTGCTAAAGCTTTTCTGATTTGCCTTTTGGTCTTATCGGCTATATTTTTTGGTAATATTTCACCTATTTTTTTACCCAATAATTGACTGACAGGGAATTCTAAGGTAAAGCCTTTTGGAGGTTTACACTCCAAAAAAGTAGTATCTTTATAGACGCGAAATATAGCATCCGGTATTGCATCCGACAAAATTTGAACAGGCGATTCGCTTTGTGGCGATCGCTCTTGAAAAAGCGTGCTATTATTGCTAGCTACCGAAACTTGTAAAAAACCCCTTAGATTGCCATTACTCTCTTTAAGTGCAGAGTATTTGACATCAGCCCAAAACTGTGTGCCGTCTTTGCGATGTACGGAAAATTTCCCTGTCCATTCATTCTGCTGGGCTACCGTATTGCTAATTGCTGCGATTTGCTGCGAGCTGATTTGAGCGGCGGTTAATTCATAAAAATCTTTACCGATAACTTCTGCTGCTTGCCATTGATAGAGGTTTTCGGCGTAGCGGTTCCAATACGTAATCTTTCCTTCTGTATCTGTTGTGATGATGGCGTGGGGAGTACTATCTAAAATCAATGCCTGAAAATTCATTTGCTCCTCTGCTTGCGGCTGTATTTCTGCCGCTAGTAGAATTTGCGATCGCGGTTTTGAGGTGGCATCATCCAGGCGATATTGACGGAGATTATTAAGCCCTTCTATTTCCATACACAAATTATTTTTTCCCTGGCTTATACTATCCGCTACGACACTCGTCATAGAATCAGGCTAGACTAGCTGATATTAGCAATCTATACGCTTTCCGGGCTTGAGTCCATAGATACATATTTTTTTCTTATCCCGAACAGTTATACCAAAATACTGGGAGAGTTTTCCCCCATCTCTGAGACTATCCTAGCTCCTTGACATCCCTAAGTTCCCCAAGCAGTCACACTCTGGGTCAGACTCTTCTAGCATTTAGGCTGCTTTGTCGTCAAGCTGCTGTCCAGAATATGTTAAGATTTGTAAAAAAAATGAGTGTAAGGTCAGCGAATGAATCCTTCCCAGTTACAAGAAATATCAACTCGCCTAGAAAGCAAGTCTTCGCGGGATCGGATGATAGCCCTCGCCTCGTTGCGGGATATCCCGGCAGTGGAAGCGGTACCTTTGATTAAAAAAGTTTTAGATGATGAAAACTTACAAATTCGGTCTATGGCAGTCTTTGCCTTGGGCATCAAGCAGACACCTGAATGCTATCCAATTTTAGTGAAGTTGCTGGAGACCGATCCGGATTACGGAATTCGCGCTGACGCTGCTGGTGCTTTGGGCTATCTGGAAGACAATCGTGCTTTTGAGCCGCTAGTACGGGCTTTCTACGAAGATACAGACTGGCTGGTGCGCTTCAGTGCGGCAGTGGCGCTGGGCAATCTCAAAGATGGGCGTGCTTATGAGGTATTGGTTCGGGCGTTAGATACTAAAGAAGTGGTACTGCAACAAGCAGCGATCGCAGCTCTAGGTGAAATCAAAGCGGTAGAAGCAGTCGATACTATTCTCCGCTTTGCCCAATCTGAAGATTGGTTAGTACGGCAACGCTTAGCAGAAGCTTTAGGTTATCTTCCCAGCCCCAAGAGCATTCCGGCGCTGAAATATCTGGAAAAAGATGCTCACCCGCAAGTTTCGGAAGCAGCCAAAATTTCTCTCCAACGTCTGGAGGAGACACCCATTGAGTAGCTTATTGGCGAGAGTGGGGGAGTCAAAAGTCAAAAGTCAAAAGTCAAAAGTCAAAATTCCTCCCTCTTCCCTCTTCCTTCTCCCTTTTCGCGCTTCCCCAGTCCCGATGCCCTTTTTTGACTTTTGACTTTTGACTTTTGACTTTCATTAACCCCTAGCCCCTTGTAAGATTGGGATTGGGATTGAAAAAACTTTTGGCGCGAGACAGTTTGCTTCATGGATGTTAAAGAATTTTTCCAGCTAAGCGCTGGCAAATGGTTTTCACAACGCACCAGTCACCATCTAGCCTTCAAGCAATCAGAAAGCGGCAAATCAGATATCAAAATTGAAATGCTCGCCGGAGACGACCCGGTAGTGATCGATTTGTGCCAGCAGTACGACATCGACCCGAAGTTAGCTTGGGGTGGGGCTCGCGTCACTTGGGACGGGACAATGGAATGGGATAGCGAAAAACACGAAGGTTCCTCAGTGCTGGTACCGATACCCGATTTGGATACACCCCAAAGCGGCAAGTTGCTGAGGGATGTCGGTTATGCTGAGAAGGCAGGGGTCGCTGGTCGCTACATTATCGGTAGTGATGATGCGATGACACTGATTACCGAGTACGAAACGATGTATTCAGAAGAGCGCATCTGGTTTGCCAGTCCTAACTTGCGACTGCGAGCAAGCATACTCAAGCGTTTCGGTGGTTTCAGTATGGCATCTTTTTGCTCGGAGATTCGTATGGGAGTAACTAAAACCTAGACATCAAAAATTCACTCTTCCATTTTTTCCTTCTTTGTGTGCCTGTCCTGGGTGGGCCAGCGCCTTCAGCTTGATATAGAAGTCAGAGGATAAGGCTTCAGGGATGAATTGCTCAATCGGTCGATGACTGAAGCCCCACTCAGGATATACAGTGAATTCCAGATTTTCTCTTTGTTGGCTGGACTGATAGTCTGAATTGCCATTGGTCAGATGAGTTTTCTCCTCATCTGACTTTGGCAGTAGCGATGGGAGTTCTACAGAATTTTCGCTGTGGTTGGGGTGACTTTCCTTTACTTGTGCTAAGGCGATATTCGATTTGGAGGTATGTTCCTCTGAAACAGGCTGTACCAAAGCTTCAAACGGGTTTGAAGTAGGGGCTGCTTCCATGTTGGGGATTAAATCGTCGCAAGGTATAGAAATTGCCGGTGCTTGTATCGCAAGGGGTTTTAACTCTTGCTGAGATGCCTCCTCTGCATCTGAGGCGCTGCTAAAGAAAACTTCTCGAAGTTCTTTGGGTAGTTTGTTACAAACGAGGCGTTCAAATTCGTACTTGAAATGGTAAATGGGTTGCTTGCGCCGCAGCCAGATAACTAAAATCTGCTCGACCGAAATGGATTTATACCGACCTTGATACAGTGCCTCAATTACGGCGAGCCGCACCCAGTCGGCTGGGTAATTTTTACTCCAACGCTCAACCAATTCAGTAGCTGGGTAGCCGCCCAAGTCGAAACTGTAATTAGCCAACAGCAACGTAGCGGCGGCGGCAGCTGCTTTGTTTTCTTGTGCTGGAGAGCCTTTTTCTAGTTCGCTCATTAAATGTTAATAGGGCTTGGTTTAAGATTTGGGAGTATGCGATCGACCTGCGAATTAAAAGCTAGCTTCATAAACGATAAACGGAGTTTTAGTTTTATTTTTGTCACAGCAGGCGTTCATTAGCGATAGTGGTTAGGTTAGGCAATTTTATCTTTCCCTTTTTGTGCCACGACGCTTCACCTGCTACCTGTATGGCAACCGATCGATAGTGTAAACGGGATTGACAACCTCCTGGAGTAAAGTCAGATGATTGAAGTTGAGCATTTATGCAAAATCTACGGCTCGACCCCAGCCATCCAAGATGTTACCTTTACTGTGGAGCCGGGGGAAATCGTCGGTTTTTTAGGGCCAAATGGAGCCGGTAAAACGACGACGATGCGAATTTTGGCCGGGTACTTACCGGCTACCAGCGGTACGGCTCGCATTGCTGGGTACGATGTCCATTCCGATTCAATGGCGGTGCGGCAGCGAATAGGCTATTTGCCAGAAGTGCCGCCGCTGTATCCGGAAATGACGGTAGAAGGCTTTTTATACTTTGTCACCCGAATTAAGGGGGTAGCGGCGGGCGATCGCATTGCGTCGGTTAACTCGGCCATCAAACGCTGCAATCTGGAGGAAAAGCGCAAAGTCGCGATCCGCAAGCTTTCCAAAGGGTTCAGACAGCGAGTGGGAATTGCTCAGGCGATCGTCCACGACCCACCGGTGATTATTTTGGATGAACCGACAGTTGGTCTTGACCCCCGTCAAATCATTGAGATCCGAAAATTGATCGAGAGTCTTGCCGGTAGCCACACGATTATTCTCTCAACTCATATCTTGCCGGAAGTCCGCATGACTTGTAGCCGCGTGACAATTATCAATCGCGGCAAAATTGTGGCAACTAATACCCCGGAAAATCTGGAGGCTAGTTTGGCTGAAGGTTCGGGGTATGAAGTCGAAGTAGAGGGAGATGCTGCCACCGCTTTGGCAAGATTGAGAGCAGTGCCGGGGGTACGTTTGGTAGAATCTATGCCGATGGAGCATCTACCCTCAAGTCGCGCTCTCTACCGGATAACATCGGAAACGGGAGCAGAACCCGGTCGCGAGATAGCGGCTGCTTTAGTATCGGCTGGATTGGGATTATGCGAAATGCGACGCACACGCGCCACTTTAGAGGATGTATTCCTAGAACTGACAACATCGGAAAAGATGACAACTAGCGAGGAGCAAACTCACCCCCAACCCCGACCCGTACAACAGGAAAGCGAGATTGGTAGGGAAGCTCTTGAGCAAGGAGATAAGTAAACTATGCAGATAATCCTCGCCAATATTATGGCTATCTATCGCAGGGAGTTGCAGAGCTATTTTGCTTCGCCCTTGGCGTATGCGATCGCGGGTGTATTCTGGTTTGTGGCTGGCTGCATTTTTATGACTATTCTGCTGGGGACAGTTAATCAAGCCGCAGAATACGATCGAATGTACGGCGCAACCGTACCGCCGATCGATGTTGCCAACTTGGTTTTGCAAAGTTTCTTAAACGTGATGGGCTCGTTTTCGTTGTTTGTGCTGCCGATGCTCTCGATGGGTCTTTATGCAGATGAGCGCAAACGCGGTACTTTGGAATTGTTGGCAACGTCGCCCATCACCAACTGGGCGGTGTCGGTGGGCAAATTGTTGGGAGTCTTAACATTTTTTACGGCGATTGTCATGCCGATGTTGGCGTATGAGGCGATCGCTTTGAGTGCGGCTGACCCCCCCGTACCGCCAGCTGTACCTTTATTGGGGCATTTGGGATTAATTTTGCTCGCCGCTAGCGTACTATCTTTAGGGATGTTCATCTCTTCCCTTACAGATAGTAACGTTCTGGCGGCAATCTTCACGTTTGTGGCTGTCTTGCTGCTGTGGATGATCGATTTATTCGCCGGTATGTGGGGCGGCTGGGTTGGCGCAGTATTTAGCTATTTATCATTGCTGAAGCACTACAACAACCTGGTACAAGGGATTTTGGATAGCAGCAGTTTGATATTTTTTGCTAGTTTTATTGTTTTGGGGGTGTTTCTCACCGCTCAGTCGATCGATGCCTTGCGCTTTCAGCGATCGTCATAGGGAATTTCAAATTTTAGATTTCAGATGGCAAATTTAATAAATCTGAAATCTGAAATCTTAAATCAGCAATTAGTAATTAGCCAATGAAAACATTCAAATTCAGCGATAAATATGGCAAATATCTGCTCTGGATAGGGCTATTTCTACTTGCTGCCGGTTTTACCGCTTGGGTAGTATCGGACAAGTGGTTGCCCGTACCGCTTTTGTTGGTAATTTGTGGAAGTGTGGCTCTAGTATTGTGGTTGGCAAGTCAAGGTAATGGGGATTTAACTTCGCCGACACAAAGTTTTTGGGGACAGCGTTCCACACAAGCAGGAACTAATGCCTTTGTAGCTACGGCAGCAGTTGTGGCGATTTTGGTGGTAATTAACTTTTTGGGCGTCCGCTATTCGGGGCGGATGGACTTGTCAGAAAATCAACAGTTTACTTTGTCGCCTCAGTCGCAGCAGGTGGTGCGGGATTTAACGCAACCGGTAAAAGTGTGGATATTCGATCGCAATCCCGATCCCAAAGACAAGCAATTACTGGAGAACTACCAACGTCAGGGGTCAAAGTTCAGCTTTGAGTATATCGACCCGAATGTCAATCCAGGATTGGCGAGAAAATTTAATCTCAAAGAAAGCGGCGAAGCTTATTTGGAATATGGCGAACAGCGAAAGTTTATCCAAAACGTCAATCAGAATGAGCCGCTTTCGGAAGAAAAACTGACTAATGCTATAGAACAAATTAAAAGCGATCGCACTCTGGCAGTATATTTTCTGCAAGGTCATGGCGAACGACCGATGGAGTCAGTCAGAGATGGACTGTCTCAAGCAATGAAGTACCTGGAGCAGAAAAATTATCAAAGCATTGCGCTCAACTTGGCAGAACGTTCATCAGTTCCCGATGATGCCGTTGCCGTCGTGGTAGCGGGGCCAAAACGAGCTTTGTTTGAGCAAGAAGTCAAGGTGTTGCGCGAATATCTCGATCGAGGTGGCAGCTTGCTACTAGCATTAGACCCCAATACCGATCCGGGACTCAATACTTTATTGGATGAGTGGGGTGTGAAATTGGAAAATCGTCTTGCCGTTGATGCCTCCGATGATGGGCGTTTGATTGGATTGGGACCGGCTACTCCCATCGTGACTAACTACGGAAATCATCCCATTACTAAAAATTTTGGCAATGGCATTTCTTTCTATCAAATGGCAAGACCTCTAGATATTCAACCTATCAAAGGTGTGGAGGCGACGCCACTGTTGTTGACTTCTCAAGATAGCTGGGCGGAAAGCGATTTAGAAAATCGGGAATTAACTTTCGATCCCAAGCAGGATCGCCAAGGGCCGTTGATTTTAGGGGTAGCTTTGAGTCGTAAAGCGGAATTTATATCCAATTCCCAGCCAGCACAAGCATCACCCTCTCCTGCGGCATCTCCAGATAAGTCAGAAAGCCAAACATCAAAACAAAATTTGGATAAAAAGCCAAAAAAACGCTCAGATGAAGCTCGTTTAGTTGTGTTTGGAAATTCTAATTTTATCAGCGATGGGGTATTCGATCGACAGTTAAATGGCGATGTGTTCCTCAATTCAGTCAGTTGGTTGAATAGGCAAGAAAATCGCACTCTTTCCATTCGTCCCAAGCAGCCAAACCAGCGTCGTCTGAAGATGAGACTTTCCCAAGCTGGCTTGTTAACTTGGATAAGTATAGTCATTTTACCTTTAATCGGATTTGGAACTGCTGGCTGGCTTTGGTGGCGGCGGCGATAAGGAAGATATCTGGAGGTTGCTGTCTCATATGAAGTTACCGAAGTCTACTCTAATTCTGTTAATATCGGCGACGTTATTAGGCGGTATCGTTTATCTGTTTGAAACCGAGGGCAGACCGCAGCTAGAAGCTGCAAAAAATAAGGAAAATCTGGTTTTTGATTTCCAAGAAAAAGATGTGCAAACTGTGGTTTTAAAAACCCAAAATAAAACTATACAGTTTGAGCGAAATCAGCCGCAGCAGAATAATGTTTCCGCCACTAAATGGCAAATGAAAATCTTGGAAATTGCCAAGGAAACTGAGACAAAACAAGAAGCTGAACCGAAAGAAAAAACTGAATCTGGCGATAACAAAACAACTGCATTGCCTGAAAATAGTACGGGAAATAGTTCTGGCGATAAGAAAGCAACACCATCTCCTGAAGCAAAAGCCACAGAACGACCAGAAGAAAAGATTGGCACCCAAATGCCAGCCAATGACGCCTATGTCGCTTATTTGCTGGATAAGTTAGTTAAGGCAAAGGCCGATCGTATCCCCAGCGATCCGCGTATAGATTATGGTTTGAATGAACCTCTAGCCACTGTGGATATAAAGTTAAATAATCAGGTAAATCATCAACTGATTTTAGGTAAGCCTAATTTTAACGATACCTCCTTGTATGCGATCGCCGATCCTCCCAAACAAGTGAAGGAACCGATACAAGTGCTGTTGGTAACTAAGGATTTCGAGTATGCGGTAAATCGACCTTTATCTGAATGGAAACAATAAGAGAAGGGCGTCGGGAAGAGGTCGTGGGGGAGTGGGAAAATCAGTTAACAAAATCTTAACTAGCTAATTTCCTCTCCCATCTCCCCGACGCCCGACGCCCGACGCCCGACGCCCTGAGTTAGGGTCTGACGAATCTGCTCTAAAAGTTCCTCCATCGACAAAGAAGCAGGCAAAATTCGCGTGGCGATTTCCCGCAAAGCCAAATCTAGAGACTCTTCCAGACCTGACGACGATTCATCTGTATTTAACTGTTTAGCTAGCACAAGCGTAGGAGGTCTTTGTCCAAACCGTTTGAGAGCAGAGAGCTCATTTATTAATTGGTTTGAGGTTGTTAATTCTCCCAGATCTATTAACAGCAAATCTATACTACGGTGCTGAACTTGCCGCAAAACTTCTTCCCAAGAATGACCTATCACACCTTTAAACCCAGCCGTTTGGAAATACTGGATTAATACTTGCAGCTTCTCCGTTCGCTTTTTAGTAGCAGCCGCCATATCCAGATTTGTCAGTTGTCGATCGTGTCTGGCTTCTGGGGAAGTGGAACTAGCAGATTCCATACCAGAAGTCACCGTTGGTTGTATAGGGTCAAAAGAAGGAATTAAATCCGGCAAAGTTAAGATATCCACAACTAAAATACTGGGTTTGCAGCTCATACCGGCAGCTACTTGAATCGCCTGTAATAAAGTATTGGGTTCTAATGAAGATCCAGGGGCTGTCAAACAGGGAAATACTTGTAAAGGCAACTTTCCATGTTTACCGCTTATTTGAAGAGCAGCTTTAGCAGTCGCTTCATCCAAAACCACCAAGGGCAAACTTGCCAAGGCTGGGTGTTGGCTCAGCTGTTCTAGGTAAGGCACAGGCTCGGCAATTTGGCTTTCGAGTAAGACTACCTGGGGCTGCCAAACCCGCGCTAGAAGTTCGGCTTGGTCGAGATCGTCAACTTCTAAAATCCGGTAATTGTATTGATGCAAAAGTTTACTCAAATTGGGGTGAGGGAACGAGGAAGCCTGGTGTGAATTTGCGACTTTCTCGCCCTCCAAACCGCCTGCTGGGGAATTCTTAAATATTGCCGTGCTAGAAGCCGGCTGGTGAGCCGGCTCGACAGATAAATTAGTTGTAGAGATCGCACTGTTGCGATCGTCTGCCAAATCTCCTGGCGCACGAGTACTGAGCCGCAGAACGATCAAACCGGTACCGGAAGCTTGTCCCTGTTCGGATGCTTGGGGGTGAGTTGCCAAGCTTTCCAAAGTTTGGCGCAAATCATCAACTTGCACCGGCAAAGTCAAAAAGCTATTCGCTCGCTTACTGTAGGCGTAATTCTTTTCTGCTCTGGTGGCGGTGACGATCACTGGGATGTGTTGAGTTTGGGGAGATGATTTGAGCAAAGTGAGTACATCCCAACCTGAGAGGAGAGGTAGGAGAGGATTGAGGAAAATCGCACAAGGTTGCAACCGTCGCGCTTTTTCTAAAGCTTCCGTACCGGAGCGAGCAATGACGACTCGATAGCCCAACCCCAAAAGCTGGTTTGTGAGTTCTTCGATCGATCGGGGTGTGGTTTCTACGATTAAAACTAAGCGAGATGAAGCTTCTGACTTCTGGTATGAACCATAAGAGTTTTGCTGAACAAAATAAGGATTTTGATTTATAGAATTTTCTTCCCATTCCGAACTCATTGTCGGGAATTCATAAGTATTTCCAGGTGGGCTGGGAGGTAGGAGAAGCGTAAACTCGCTACCTGTACCTGGCTTGGAAATAAAAGTAACATCCCCGCCGTGAAGGCGAGCGAGACGCTGGGTTAAAACCAGTCCGAGTCCGGTACCGTCAAACTGACGGGTGAGGGGATTTTCTAGCTGTTGAAATTTTTGAAAGATGAGGTGTTGCTTTTCTTCGGGTATGCCTATCCCTGTATCCCAGACTGTAAAAGCAATCCAGCCTTCCCAGCGGCTGACTTTTAAGCCAAAGTGACCGTTAGGCTCTGTAAATTTAAGCGCGTTGGAGAGCAGGTTGACAAGCATTTGGCGCAGGCGCAGTTCGTCTGCGATCAAGCTTTCTAAACTGGTTTCGATCGACAGAGTGAAGTTAGGCTCTGGGGTGAGGGCAATGCGTTCTTCTTCTTCTTCTTTGTTTTTTCCCCATACGAGGTGTCGAGCTTGCTCATAAGCTCGATCGCAGACATTTTGGATATCCACGGGAGCGAGGGTCAGATCCAGCTGCCCGGTTTCCATACGGGTAAGATCCAAGATGTCGTTGACGACAGTCATGAGATGGCGAGCGCTCTGGTGGATCAGTCGCGCATAGCGGATTTGGCGATCGTTGAGCTCGCCCAGCAAACGATCTTTGAGCAAGCTGGACAAGCCTAGAACAGCTGTGAGAGGGGTTTTTAGTTCGTGACTGATGCAGGCTAAAAATTCATCTTTAAGGCGATTGAGTTGAATGAGATCGGCATTTTTAGCTGCCAGTTCTTTGGCGACTTGTTGCTCGTCCGTAACATCCTGTGCCAGCACGAGCCACAAGTCACCACCGATCGCTTCTGGAGAGCTATTAAATATTTCCGCCCCTTTCTCCGGCTGAGAAGTCGGCTTACTGTCGATGTTTTGTCCCGATTGCTTGGCTCTGACGGCTTCGTACTGGATGCCAAATGCTTCGTGTGTAAGCCGCAGAGTTTCTTGTTCCAGTACGGGAATCGGAGGCGCTACCAGAGAGCTATCCTTGTTTGCGCCTAAAGTTGCTAAGCAAAAGTTTTCATAACACTTAGTCACTTGAAGCAGCTCTTCTGGTGTACTTTGGGGGGTGCTTTGGCTATCTTGGCTGGATAAAACGTTGCCCAGAGGGATTTTGATAAATTGCCACGCTCGCTCGGAACCATTTTGCATGGGACAGATACAAATGCAAGTGTTTGGATTTGTACCCAAATGACAAAGTTTAGGGGCCAAAGTGCGATCGTGAGGAGTCGTCGGCTCGTCTGAGTTTTTGGCTGGGGTGGCGATCGGCAAAACGGAAAAATCAAATAAATTTGAGGCTTCGCCAAACAAATGGTTCCATTCCTCCACTTTGGCATCTTGCCCCGGAGGTGGTGCTTTTGCCAATAGTTCAGCGGCTTCGCGTCTGATCGATTCGGGGTCTTGCAGGGCTCCAAAGTGTTTGCGCCACGCTAAATTTTGGTTTACGGATTCACCGTTGCCTGTTTGCAACATGATGGGCAAGGGCAGCCGTTCCAGCAGTACAATCAGGGGATGAAGGGTTTCCTCTAGGGTAGTGGTGGCGGGGCTTTTTGAGGGGATGCGATCGACAGGCAATCTTGGCGCTGCTGGTTTTTGTGGAGGTTCGGATTCTGCTAATATTTCTGGGGATAAGCGATTGGACAGGTATTGCAGAAGACGCTGAGTATCCAGCAAGCCCACAAACTTGCCAGTGGGATCGACTAGAGCCCAGTCAGGGCTGGGAGCAGTTTTATACCTCCGATCTTGTAAGTATGGCCAAAATTGTTTGAGGGTAAAATCGGCAGGTAGGGTCGCGAGCGGCTCAATGATGGATAAACCGAGATCTAAAATAGGTTGCTGTAAATTAAATTCTGGCGCAATTTGGGGTCGGCGCGATGTAACATATGCTTTATTTACCGGAGGGCGATCGAACGCATCTTGTCGCTCTACTTCGCCAAGGCTCCTTCCATAAGCTGCACCCGGAAAGGTAGGAGGCAAAGACGGCTCGAAGTCTGCTGTCATAAAAGTCGCTTCTGGGGCACTTTTAAATATTGCCCCCCCAGAAGCCGATTTGGATAAGTTCAAGTAGGGCAGTAGACTGCTCAGGTGCAGTATTCCCATAGGGCGTAGCTGTTCGTTCACCACTACCAAGCTATTTGTGTAACGAGTAGTGGTGGTGCTGGGCTCGCAGTTGTCCTGGCTGAAAATTTCCAGCACTGCTGCGAGGCTCATCCTCTGCGTGCAGATTGGCACGATGGCGATAAATTCTTTCAGGCAGGGGGTAGACATGGGTATGTGCTGTCTGGCTGGCAGTTCAAAATAGCTGAAAGCGCCTCTTTGAGTCCACAGTCCCATGACTTTTACGCCTCAACTGCTTTACATACAGGGTAGGCGGTGCGTCTTTTTCAGGTGGAAGCAATGCCTCTAAGCTGGGCAAATGTTGTTTAACGCAGAGTAGGAGACGCTTAAAGGGTCTACATCATATTATGAGCTCAGTACGAATTTTCCTTCTATTTTGGCAATTACAATTAATGACAATTCAACTAATGTTAGCTTAATGTTAAGCATTGTATTGAGTCCCTGAGAGGATGTCTGTCCTGGGGGGGAAGCAATTATACAACGAGTTGATCACCTTACTTCCAAAAAGCACGTGCGATCGCAACTTTCTATCTGTACTTTCTTGCCTTCTGAGCAATTGGCTCAGTCGCTCGTGCCGTTTTTAAGTGGCGAACGCTATGTGCTGTCTGAATTCCAGTCAAAAGAGGCGTTTTTGAGTTTTGTAACGCAGCGACAACAACAGATCGATTGCCTGATTTTAGAGGATGTCCCAGAGATGTTGACCGTTGTCGAGCAGTTGCAGGAGCAAGGTACGCTCTTACCTAGCGTGATTTTAAAGGCGGATATAGAAGAAGTAAGGCTAAGCCCAACATCGGGTGATGAGATTCGCAAATCTACCTTACCCGCAGAAAAGTTAGGGAAAACTTCAGCAGAATTTACTCCAGAGGGGATTGTGAGTTTTTATGATGCGGCGGCGATCGAAGTCTCTATTAGGGAAATGGATCGCATTGCCGATCGGATTGAGCAAGCGATCGCTCGGTTTCTGGAGCTTTCTTCTCAAGCTCCTTTGTGCGAGACATTCTCATGGGGCGAAAACAGCGCCAAACAAAATTTTCTCTTGTCACAGCAACAGCGCTTGGCAGAAAAACTAAGAGAACGATTAGGATACCTGGGAGTGTATTACAAGCGCAATCCCAAACATTTCTTTCGGAATTTTTCAGCTTCCAAAAAACAGGAGTTTCTGGCTCAATTAAAATATGACTACCGCCAGATAGTTCTGAATTACTTTGTACAAGATGCCAACCTTAATCAAAAAATTGATGAATTTGTCAATACAGCTTTCTTTTCTGACATTCCGGTTACTCATATTGTGGAAATTCATATGGAATTAATGGATGATCTTTCCAAGCAACTAAAATTGGAAGGGCGTAACGATGAAGTGCTATTAGATTACAGACTGACGTTAATCGATGTGATAGCTCACTTATGTGAAATGTACCGCCGTTCGCTGCCCAGAGAATCTTAAATAATGGTTCATAGTTCGCGATCCGTAGATTAAGAATGAACGATGAACAAGAAACAATGAACAATGAACAAGTAACAACGATTTATGAGCCCTTTGAAAAAAACCTATGTTCTCAAGCTTTATGTAGCTGGGAACACACCCAATTCTGTCCGAGCATTAAAAATGCTCAAAAATATACTTGAACAAGAGTTTCAAGGCGTTTACGCACTGAAAGTGATTGATGTTCTCAAAAATCCGCAACTGGCAGAAGAAGATAAAATCTTGGCAACTCCTACTCTGGCGAAAATATTACCTCCCCCGGTGCGAAAAATAATTGGCGATCTTTCCGACAGAGAGAAGGTATTGATTGGTTTAGATCTGCTTTACGAAGAATTGCGTGAGGAAGAAGAATTGGGCTTTTAAAGGAATTTTGCCATAGGGCCAATCAAGCCAGCAAAGATAAGGATTTAGCCTTTTAGTTTATGCTATTAACTTTCATTTTTGACGATCGAAGCAATGAATAAACCCAAAAATCAGACCGGACAAACACAAGAAACTGTAAAAGTAGGAGTCGAAAAAATCCGTACCCTTATAGAGGGATTTGATGATATAAGTCATGGGGGTTTACCTGTTGGTAGAACAACGTTAGTAAGCGGGACTTCTGGAACTGGAAAAACATTATTAGCCATCCAATTTCTCTATAACGGCATCATTCATTTTGACGATCCGGGAGTCTTTGTTACTTTTGAAGAATCGCCGAACGATATTATCAAAAATGCCTGTAGCTTTGGTTGGGATTTACAACAATTAATCGAGAATGGCAAGCTATTTATTCTAGATGCTTCTCCCGATCCGGAGGGACAAGATGTTGTCGGGAGTTTTGACCTTTCTGCTTTGATTGAACGGCTGCAATACGCGATTCGTAAATACAAAGCTAAACGGGTTTCGATCGACTCTGTGACGGCGGTGTTTCAACAGTACGATGCCGCTTCGGTTGTGCGAAGAGAAATCTTTCGTTTGGTGGCACGTTTAAAGCAAGTTGGCGTGACTACAATTATGACAACCGAACGGGAGCAAGAATATGGGCCGGTGGCGCGTTTTGGCGTAGAAGAATTTGTGTCGGACAATGTGATAATTGTCCGCAATGTTTTGGAAGGAGAGAGGCGTCGCCGCACGATGGAAATCCTGAAATTGAGAGGCACAACTCACATGAAAGGCGAATATCCTTTCACAATTACTAATGATGGAATAAATATCTTCCCCTTGGGTGCAATGCGATTAACTCAACGTTCTTCTAATGTGAGAGTTTCTTCTGGTGTGAAAACGCTGGATGAAATGTGTGGCGGTGGTTTCTTTAAAGATTCGATTATTTTGGCCACAGGCGCGACGGGTACAGGCAAAACGCTTTTAGTCAGTAAGTTTTTGCAAGATGCCTGTATGAGAGGTGAGCGAGCAATGCTATTTGCTTATGAAGAATCTCGCGCTCAGCTATCGCGCAATGCTTATTCTTGGGGTATTGATTTTGAGGATTTAGAACAAAAAGATGTGCTAAAAATTATTTGTGCTTATCCGGAATCGGCTGGCTTGGAAGACCACTTGCAAATTATTAAATCGGAAATCGCACAATTTAAGCCTTCTCGGATTGCGATCGATTCTTTATCTGCCTTGGCGCGGGGAGTGAGCAATAATGCTTTTAGACAGTTTGTGATTGGCGTAACAGGTTTTGCCAAGCAAGAAGAAATTACTGGCTTTTTTACTAACACCACCGATCAATTTATGGGGTCTCATTCGATTACAGACTCTCATATTTCTACGATTACGGACACAATTATTATGCTCCAGTACGTAGAGATTCGCGGCGAAATGTCTCGCGCTATTAACGTGTTTAAGATGCGAGGTTCTTGGCACGATAAAGGCATCCGCGAGTATACCATCAGCGAAAAAGGCCCCGAAATTAAAGACTCTTTCCGGAACTTTGAACGGATTATCAGCGGTTCTCCCAGTCGCATTAGCGTTGATGAGAAAACAGAACTTTCTCGGATTGTCAAGGGGGTTCAAGGAAAAATTGGGGAAGAGTAAAGCTATTTATTCAAAAAAATTAGCATTTGGAATTTGAGATTTTCGATTTTGTCCCACGGGTGAAAAATTTAAAGGGGAAGAGAAAAAGAAATTTCTCTTTCCCTTTACTTTTACCTAGAGCGCCAGACCACTAGAATAAATTGACAAAAACAACGAAATATGTGTTATGTAGGGGCGAAGCTTCAGGGGGCGACAATCGATCGCCATCTGCAACAATTTTTATGTCCTAATGCAACGCCGGAGCGGAGGTCTCTATCCGCATACATATCTATCATGTTTTGTCAATCTCTTTTACTGGAGTGGCGCTCTAGATGGGCGTTAGCTTGAGCGAAGGAAAACCAAGTGAAATAGAGATGGCAGCAAAGAAAAAATTTGGCAATTTATCGCCAGACTAAACTTTAAACGAGCACGGAGGGATTTGAACCCCCGACACCCAGGACCGGAACCTGGTGCTCTATCCACTGAGCTACGTGCCCTCTTTGCTATACGAGTATAGCATTTCTAAGGGGATTAGGGAGGGAGAAGGACTGAGAACAGATCAAATTTTCAATAGCTGGATCAGAAAACGGGGGGCAGGCAAGATAATAATCAGTAACAGGCCCAAGGCCAGCAAGCCCCACAAGTCGCGTTTGTTGTCGAGTTCGGAGACATCGTTCAAAGCCGGTTCGTCGTAAATGGGTATTATGTATAGGAAAACAGCCCAATACAAAAAATAGGGCGGAATGATAGTTACTCCCAACAACCACGGCATGAGAGAAGCGGTCAAAAGTAAGAAGCGAGAAATTTGACCGATCGCAGTGGCTTGTTTTTGGCCAAACATGGCATGGACGATGTGACCGCCGTCGAGTTGTCCTACAGGCATCAAATTAAAAGCTGTGACGATCAGCCCCAGGTATCCGGCGACGGCGACGGGATGGAGATCGATCGCTTTATCGGGGGTCAAAGCATTGCCTAGCGCCAACTTACTCAAGAAAGTTAGCAGTAGGGAAGAGCTGGGAATAAAGGCATTCATGTTCAATATCCCTGCTTTTTCCGATATGGGGACGATGGTGGAATTAGCCAAACCCCAAATCAGCAATGGTAAAGTAACGATAAAACCTGCTAAAGGCCCTGCTATTCCCACATCAAATAAGACTTTGCGATCGGGCGCTAGACTACGCATCTGAATAAACGCCCCAAATGTGCCTGGGAAAAAGGGGACAGGGATAAAGTAGGGCAGAGTTGTCCGCAGTTTGTAGAAGCGAGAGGCCAAATAATGACCTATTTCGTGGATGCCCATAATGGCGATCAGTGCCAAGGCATAGGGCAGTCCTTTCAGCAGTACGGCTGAGTTTGATTCGACTGCCTGTCGGGTGACACCTGCTATTTGCGCTCCGACGATAGTTGTGGTATAGAAGGTTGTCGCCAGAAGTACCAAAGCCAAACCCGGTCGGGTCAGAGGTTCGCTGTTACGCTGGGTATTGGATTGAGCTTGGGGGTTAGGAACGAGGGCGAAGAAGGGTGTGGTGTTGAAACCTTCTTGAAAGACGATCAGGAAGCGATCGCCAAATTTTGCTTCAATATTCTCACGAATGGTTTTATAAGCTACATCCGGTTTGGTTCGCAGTTGCCCCTTGCAAATCACGGCTTGGGGTCGATACTCCAGATTTTGCAGGTAATAGACCGTCCAAGGGAAACATTCCCGCAGCTGGGTTTCTTCTTCCTTATTGATGGGGCGTACCTTTAAGACCTGACCGTCTGGGTTAGCGGTCTGTTCTGGGGTAGGGATATCGGAGTTCTGAGTTGCTGGTGGGGTTAGGTCTTTACGCCCTAACAGAATCAGCCAGCAGTATAAAATGACGCTGATTAAAAATACGCCCATCGTCAGTGCGACTGGCATGGGTTTATTCTGGCCATAGACCAATGTCCAGCCAAGCCATACCAATGGCGATGCCATCATCACCAACCACAGTATCCAAGCTGGCGTTTTAGTAATACTGGCAACGCTACGCTGGACAATGAAGTAGGTAGCCAGTCCCAATAATACAAGCAACAATATACTCATGTTATGCCCAAACAACCACGGGCTGTCTTGGACACGATTTTCGCCTTTCCACCCAATCGAGATACGTTGGGAGCAACAGCCTATCTTATTGTAGAAAACCAAACCAATATTCTGGTTGATTGTCCCGCTTGGGACGAGGAAAATCAGAAATTTTTACAGGAAAGCGGTGGGGTATCGTGGCTGTTTATCGCTCACCGAGGCGGTATTGGTAAGGCGCGAGAGATTCAGCAGGCTTTTGGCTGTCGAGTTGCGATCCAAGAACAGGAAGCTTATTTATTGCCTAAGTTAGATGTGACGACATTTCGGCAAGAGTTAACGCTTACTCCTCAAACGCAAGCAATCTGGACTCCCGGACACTCTCCGGGTTCGTCTTGTCTTTATTACAGCGCTTTGGGTGGGGTGTTGTTCGCGGGGCGTCATTTATTGCCGGACAAGGAAGGCGTACCCGTACCGCTGCGAACTTCTAAAACTTTTCATTGGCCGCGACAAATTCGCAGCGTGCAGTTATTGCGCGATCGCTTTTCGCCTGAGACTCTTAATTATATCTGTCCCGGTGCGAATACGGGATTTTTGCGGGGTAAAGGAGCGATCGATCGAGCTTACCAGCACTTGGCTAGCTTGGATTTAGATGCTTTACTTTTGGCGAAAGCTGTGCTTTGAGGCGCTTGGAGAAAACTGGTTTCTTGAAGAAACCGGTTTCTTATCCCAGCCTTAGTACTCCCAGTGGCGAATCGAATGGACTTATGTAAATATGCGATCGCAAGGCTGGAGCGAGAAGCATTGCCAAACTCACATCTTGTGCTAGGGCTAGAAACCGGGTTTCTTGCTTTTTGAAGCCAAGAACCTAGATCTTTCGTTAAGAAACCCGGTTTCTCAAGTCTTGTTAAGAATAACAATCAACTGGGATTGATAAAATCCAAAATGGGATTAGCCATCCAATTTACACCTACTCGCAATTGATGATCTAAATTTGGCATTCGATACAAATAAATGAGACGACGGACAAGATAAGCTAATTGTCCTTCTAATTGCACTCCCATACCGCTGAGAGTGGCGTTATCTGTTCCCAATGTGAGCATTTCTCCTAAATTTTGATAGCGGAAGGGAAGTAAGGGACGACCTGTAAGCGAAGCCCAAATATTCCAGGCGGTAAAATCGGATTGTTGGAATGCTGCTTGTGCTGAGGAAGGTACTTGCTGACCTTCTGTATCCTGACAATCTGCTAAATCTCCCAATACAAATATTTCTGGACGATCGACGGCTTGCAGGGTAGGTGTGGTAGTAAGTTGACCGCGCTGATTTTGTTTGAGGGGAAGATTATGTCCGATCGCATTTCCCTGCATTCCGGCTGTCCATATGACCAATTCGGCGGCGATCGTATCTACCTGTCCTTTATACAGCAGGGAAATGCTATCTGGGCTAACCGATTCAATTGTGGTTTCTAAATCTATCCAGATATCTTTTTCTTCCAAAACTCTGCGTGCGGTTTCGCGGTTATATTCTGGGGATGTCCGCAAAATGCGATCGCTTTGTTCGATGATCCGAAATCTTCCTCTTTCTCCCAGTCTATCTGCCAGTTTGCAAGCTAATTCGACGCCGCAATAACCGCCGCCGACGATCGCCACCCGTATTTTATCTGTTTCCTGCGCTTCCAATACTCGCAGTCTTTCTTCTAGGCGATAGGCGTCGGTGAGGGTGCGGAAGGGAAAGGCATAGGATGCAGCACCAGCCACTATGTCGATCGGCGAAGCACCGCCTAATGCCAAGACGAGGCGATCGTAGGGTATTTCTGGCTCATCCTGCAATTGAATCCGGCGCTGTTCCGTATCAATGCCAGTTACAACACCTTGACAAAACCGCACGTCTGTGTTTTGCAATATTTCTGCAAAGGGTGGGGCAATTTCCCAAGTTTGCAGTTCGCCGGTAAGGATTTCGTAGAGGAGGGGAGTGAAGAGGAAGCGATCGCTCTTGTCCACCAGCACAATTTCCGGTTTTTCCGCTGCCTCCCACGGTAGCGTATCCAATCGCAGAGCAGTGTAGAGACCGCCAAAGCCTCCACCGAGTATACATATACGTGCAGGTTGTTGGGTCATGGTTAAATGTGCTGGAGTCGTTGCAGAGGAACTTTCTTCAGGATAGCAAGCCGTAGTAGTCTGTATTCAATCACAAGGGAGTTGTCTGATGTCGCCGACAAGTTCTGAGCTTTCGTTTAAATTTCGCTTTGTAGAGAATGGTAACGCGCAGGGACTTTTTTCTCAAAAAGCGATCGCTACCGATCGCGAAATAATTTTAGGTACAACAACTACTTTGTTTTACGAACAGATTACCGATACTCTTGTGCGCGACAAAAGGTTAGTTATCGTCTGGGATTCCCCTCTTTCTGGAGAGATTGAAGCCAGCTCTAATTCGGTCAATAATTATGTTTACGTTTTGGAAGTTTACAATGTCAATCCTCAGAATTTGAAAAAGCATATTGACCAAGTATCTTCTCGTAAAAGGACGGAAAATAATAAATCTTTCCTCCGGGAATCGGGTCAATATCATCTCTTCCGCAGTGCAACTTGTCCGGAATGTCAGGCAACTATCGATCTATCCGACCACCAGCGCACATCTTATATTTATTGTCGCTTTTGCCAAAGTATATTTAAGGAAAATCAGCCTGCGATAACCAAAGGAGAAAAATATTGCGTTTGCGATGAATGCCAAATGTTTAATCGCGTGCAAAGCTATACAGAATTTTACTTTTACTTTCTTGTGTTTGTGTATGGTTTTTATGCCAAAAGCCGTTATGTTTGCGATAATTGTGCGAATTCGATATTTTGGAAAACTTTCTGGTTAAACTTAATTTTTTTGATTGGCGTTCCCACTTCAGTTTGGGTCAAAATTAAGTCTTCGATCGGACGCGATCGCTATTTGAAACAATTACCAAAAGCTAATGCAATTTCTCTTAAAGGTAAATACCAAAAAGCCGAACATTTTTACAATCAGATGTATCAACAATATCCAGAACATCCAGGTTTATTGATGAATGAAGGGTTAGGTCATCTGATTGGAAATAATGTGACAACGGGGATGCGTTGTTTTGAGCGATCGCTGAGATCTTGTGCTAATTATTATCCTGTTATCACATTGCTTCACAGACTGCAAGAATCCGATCGAGAAAGATAATAAAGCTTTTTACTATCTCAAATTGCCATCCGACGAAGAGCGAAAATATTTTTCCGGAGTCCCCAGTAGCGAGCCTGCTTACCCTGCCATTGACCAATATAAGCCAAAGTATTTTCAAGCCAAAACCTTCTCTTGATTTTTGATGAACGGATGAATTATGATGCTTCTACTTTTGCCGGAATTTATTTAATCTATAAAAGCATCAATTAGATGTTGACAAGATTTAATTATACTAGGCTTCGCCATAGCTAAATACGCTTCTTTTTCCTTATCTTTGCGGGCTAAAGCTTCCGGCTCCATAAACTTTTTTTCATTATCACAAGGTAAGTCATCTGTTTCGGAATCCAGTCCAATAAACGGTAGGAATACTTCATCGCTATCTTCTATTTTGTATCGATATTTAATCATTTTTCGACAACCTTCAATTAAATCAACCTCACCACAAATCATTTTTTGAGCAATTTCAATCAATTCACGTTTGAATTGAATTACTTCATCATTGTTTTTTATATTACTCATACTATTCTCTTGGTGAGTATCTTAAAGCCAATTTATTTAGGTCTTTCGTAATTATTATGATAATGTTCAAAGTGAAGATTTTGTAGTAGCATGACTTTATCAAGTGAGTCTGTCATACCAATATTTTTATTAGCTCTGCTACTACGACCGCATATTTTACCGGAAATAACCAATTTTTGATTAAAGTTGGTTTTACCAAGTTACCCTATCTTTCAGTTTTTCCAGTAAACTCGGCCCTACTCCTGGCACATTGTCAAGGTCTTGTAAAGAAGTGAAAGGTTTCTGCTGACGCGCCTGAATAATTTGCTGCGCTAATTTCGGCCCGACGCCTGGTAGTGTTTCTAATTCTGCTTGGGTAGCAGTATTGAGATTGACTTTCTTAATTATCGAATTTTCGCTAATTTTAGGTGTAGTCAAACTTGTTGGCGCAGCAGATGGAGAAGCTGTTTTTATTTGCGGACATTGTTTTTGTTGCACCTCAATTTTGCGCTTGATTCCATCAGGTAAACCTAAAATTGAATTAGCGTAAAGTCGCTCAAATTCTCGTTGATAATGGGCGGCTACGGTGCGACTTTGAATTACTACAACAGTTTCATCATTATTATTGTTGGCTGCTGCTGACCAATTGTGCGAACCGGTAATCGCAGTTTGACCGTCCACAACACCAAATTTGTGATGTAACAAATCGCCTTTTCGCAGTTGCGGAATGCCAACAGTGGCAATCGGATTTTGCCAAGGACGATTATCGATTTCGTATTTACAATCATTAGTCAAAGCGACGCCCATCATATCCAGCGCTTCGCTATAACTGCGATATGCGAAATCCGGATCGATTAAAGCTCGTATTTTTACGCCGTGTTGATTTTCGGTTTCTAATATATTGACTAAACGCTGTTCGGAAAATACAAACAATGCCATGTCTACCGACTGGGTAGCTGTGTTTAAAGTTTTGCCAATTAAACCATTGCTAGTTTGTTCCCAAGGTACTGCTGTTGATGTGGGGGAAAATTGGACGGCAACTGTAGCAGTTCCTAGTGTAAATTGACTGGCCGATCGCAATGGTTTTTTGATGCCAAATTTGCTATCGGGTTTACCGCCGGGGCCATCACCCCACATAATGTTAAATTCTTCGCTGAAAAGACTTGCTAATGGAGGACTTTTTATTTTGAGAAGGTTGTTGGCATTACCCAAACTGCTGGGATGATTGAAATCGCCGTGAATGTCGGATGTGGTGAAGTTGGCGGAAGTAATAATTAGATTTTGACCGTCAACAACGACAAATTTGTGGTGCATTAAACCGCTGCCTTTGGAACCGTCAGCGGTATCATCAATTATGGGGATATTGGCATTTTGCAACATGACGATCGCATCGCCGCGATCGATCTCATCTGGACTGAGCTTATTATCGCCGTTTTGGTCTACTAATTTGAGGAATTCGTTGTAGCGATCGCGCTCTCTTTGGGGCAGTTTCGCTACTTCATCTGGTGTAAACTTACTCCAGGGACGGCTGTAAGTATTCTCCAAAATAACCCTAACCTTGACTCCTGCCTTTTTGCGATCGACCAACGCCTTGGCGATATTCGGCAAGCGTAACTCCTGAACTGCCACATCTACCGTAGATTTAGCACTTGCAATAGAATCGATAATAAGCTGTTCCAGGTTATCACCAAGGCGCGTTTGCTGGCGGTAAGGTTCTCTGTAAGAACTTGACTCCGAGTGGTTGAAGTAAACCTCGATAAAGGGGTCTTGGGGTAGAGGAGTCAGTTGCTGAATTTGCGGTTGAGCCCGTTGACAAGCAGCTAGGGTAAGTGCTAATAAAATCGATGCTACTTGTCTGAGGGTGGTTTTAAGCAAATTAATGTTCATAAGTCAATCGCCAACAGCCCTTTATTTTCAGACCTTACGAGACAAGCAACTTATTCCGTCGCAAGAAGCTATAAGCTTTCTTGCTAAAATTCTGTAATCTAAAGTTTATACCTTGAGATCTTTTGGCTACAAACAAAGTTCCCCGTAGTGTCAATTATTTTGACGGCGGGAAACGCCCAGAAGGTAGCAGGACTAAACAGCCGAAGCGATCGCGCTAACTAAAGGATGGCTCCTGCAAGGCTACTCTCTTTGTTAGCCGGCAGCAACTAGAAGTGCCCCTAGTTCTGGCGGGTACGTAGCCAATTTGCCGCATTTAAGTGGATGTATTCATCTCAATCCACACTTCTGTTATGCCTAGAAGAAAAAAGCTATTTCCATGCGGCCATAAGGGTTATGGTCAAGCGTGCCATCTGTGTGCCCAAAAAAAAGCCGTACTGGAACAAAAAAAACAGCTAAAACACGAGTGGGAGTCCACCTTTGACCGCGACCCGATCGATCTGCGGGATCTGCCCATTCATGTGGTGGTCAAGGCACGCACTGTGATTGCTGCTTTACAAGAACAAAAGCATTACACAGAATTTGGCGGCAAGCGACTGCGGCACGATCGTTTTATTATCAGTATTCCCATTACCCGCAACTACCGGATGCTGTGTCGGGACTGCGGTAATATACTAATTCCCCAAGCAGTTTTGTCGCACGAGGACTACAATGTCCGCAAACCGGGAAGTTAGTCGAAAGTCAAAATTCAACTGTTACAGGTTAGTTGTTAGTTGTCAGACCTTGGCGGATTATGCTGAAAGTAGAGCCTCTCTCTGCCGCGACCTCTAACGGTTAAAGATTATGCAAATATATCTAGATTACAGCGCTACAACACCGACCCGCCCAGAGGCGATCGCAGCGATGCAAGCAGTCCTCACCCAAGAGTGGGGTAATCCCGCCAGCTTGCACGAGTGGGGTCAACGGGCAGCAACTATGTTAGAACAAGCCAGAATGCAGGTAGCTGGGCTAATTAACGCACCGGCGGAGTCGATCGTATTTACTTCTGGCGGTACGGAGGCAAATAACCTGGCAATTATGGGTGTGGCTCGATGTTACAGCAAACCTCAGCATATTATCGTTTCCAGTGTTGAGCATTCAGCTGTGGCAGAACCTGTCCGCTGGCTGGAACAATGGGGTTGGGAAGTGACGCGCTTGCCGGTGGATAGGTGGGGAAGAGTTAGGGAAAACGACTTGGAGAACGCCCTGCAAGCCAATACTGTGTTAGTTTCGATTATCTACGGTCAAAGCGAAGTGGGCACGCTGCAACCGATCGAAGGTTTGGGAAATATTGTCCGCGATCGCGGTGTGCTATTTCACACAGATGCTGTACAGGTAGCTGGGCGTTTGTCTCTCGATGTGCAAAAGTTACCTGTAGATTTGCTTTCCCTTTCCAGTCACAAAATTTATGGCCCACAAGGAGCGGGGGCGCTTTATATCCGTCCGGGTGTCAAGTTAGTTCCCTTGCTAGGGGGTGGGGGACAAGAAATGCGACTGCGTTCGGGTACTCAGGCTGTGCCAATTATTGCCGGTTTTGGCGCAGCTGCGGAATTGGCAGCCCAAGAAATGGCTGTGGAAACGCCAAGGTCGATCGAGTTGCGCGATCGTCTTTTCGACCTACTCTCCGATACCCCCAGTCTCACCCCCACAGGGCATCGCTGGCACCGTTTGCCTCACCACGTCAGTTTCTGCTTGCCAGATGCCGATGGTGAAAAGCTCAGCGGTAAAACTCTGGTGCGACACCTCAACTTGGCCGGTATTGGTATTAGTGCTGGTGCTGCTTGCAACAGCGGTAAAATTACCCCCAGTCCGGTACTGTTGGCAATGGGCTACAATTCTGCCGCCGCCAAATCTGGTATTCGCCTCACTTTGGGTCGCCACACGACCGCAGCGGATATCGACTGGACGGCAATGGTGCTGAAGCAAGTGTTGGCACGCTTGATGCCAAAGGTAGCATTATCTGGGTGTTAATGGCAGACCCAGGTATTGCTTGAAAGTGTTGAAATTATCGCCCGTGCCTAACCCACCCTACGATTAAATAAGTTTTTATTATCACCACAACAACGGGAGAGCCAACTGCTGCCGATAATGCCATTTCCCATAAAATTTAAAACAAACTTAACTGGACAAATTCTGCCGATGAATTCGACTTAATCGAACGCGGAAAAACTCTCCCTTCTTCCTTCAAGCCACCAAGACGGTTAATATTTTCAATTATTGTCGGTAGGCAATACTCAGTCATTTTTTCTTGGATGTGATAGGTATTAAATCGCAAGGTATGCCAACCATTTGTTTGTAAGTCGTTGTCTCGTTCATTATCTAAAGGAATACGCTCTTTATCGGCGTGCCAAGTATCGCCGTCAGTTTCAATGTTGATTTTGCCGTAAGTGCAATAAATGGCAAAGTCGAGAGCGTAGGTGGAATTTTTAACTGTGACAAACTCTTGCCGTTCGGCATTAATTTCTAATTTTTTAAACTCAGTCCACAATTTATCTTCTAGAGGGCTTTCATCATATAAATCGTTAATCTCAACTGCATTGGTGAATTTTTTCCAGGTGGTTTGGATAAAAACAAGGTGTCGCGCTCGACGACATACTATTGGGGTTGGTAAACGTTGCAAGGAGGAGAATTCAAGTTTGTAATAACGCTTTTTACTTTGGTAATCATTTGGTAATTCGGGGAATAACTCCCACCGAAAAACTTCGCTAATTTGATTGATTTGGGCATAATATCGGACTGCATAAGCCTGTTTGCCAAAAGTACCTGGTTGGTAAAAAGCAATCCATTGGGGAGGCCAACGTAATTTAAGAAACTTATTAACACTATCTACAGGAATACGATACCAATGCCGATCGCGGGCAATTTCGAGATCCAGTCGAGTATTTAGAATCCCGACTAATACTTCTTGCGGTAATGCCATTGTATTTTCTGGGTACGCGGGAGGGATAAATATCAATGTTTGTGTTGGTACTATCACAGTACAATAACCAGGAAGCAAAAAAAATAAATTATGGCAGAACTTCCCAATACCCTAGAAGAGGCGATCGCACAATCTCGCGAAGCAACCCTGGCGGCGATCGCAGATGGTTACACTCGGCTGCAAGTTGAGTTAGTTTTCCCGGAAATCGCACTGCAAGCGCAATCGCTCGCCAAGCAATTTATCGAAGTTTTTGAAGATCGCATTGGACAAGTAAAAATGTTCTTCCCCGATGCTGGTGCGGCTGCCCTCGCCCGTCGCGATTGGGGAGAAGTACCTTTTAAAATACAAGATATCGGTATGGGTAGAACCCCTATCCAAAATAAAATTCAACCGGAAGATGAAATATTCTTGCTGGTTAACCTCAGTTCGGTGGAGGTGGCAGAAGTAGAAAAGCTGTGCAATGCAGTGGGCGATCGTCCGGTGATTTTACTAATCCCGCATTTAGAAGATGCGGGTACTGTCGGTATTGGCTATGCTGGTCGTCAGCTGCGGGAACGCTTCCTCAGTAGTCTGCAATCTTGCTATTATGTCAGACCTCTACAAGGCGCAGCTGTATTTCGCTGCTATCCAGGGCCTTGGCAAGTTTGGTTGGAGGTGGGCGACAATTACAAGTTGATTGCAGAATTGCCTCAAAAACCTGTTGGCGAGGAAGTCGATCGAATTATATTGGATGCCATTGGCCCAACCGATAGCGATGCAACTGAAGCGCCGCGTCCCAAAAAGCCGGGATTTTTCACTAATATGCAGCGCTTCTTACGCGCTTTGAATCGATAGAGGATCGACAAAGTTAATTGCAGATTTCAAATTTAAATCTGCAATTATTTAACCACCACCAACTACCCATTTGACGTAAATGCGATCGCATCTTGCCGCCTCTATCCCAGATGTCCGTTGATACCCACTGCTTTCATACAGCTGCACCGCTTCTTTTAAGATGCTGGCCGTTTGAATCCAAATTTGTTGAAAACCTCTAGCTGCGATCGCGCTTTCCAGCTGTTGTAATAAAAATTTTCCCAATCCTTGTCTCCGCACAGACGGCAACAGATACATTTTGCGAATTTCTACAGCGTCCTGTCCCCGCTGGATCGGATAGTAAGCCGCAGTTCCCACTAGCTGCCCCTCCCGTTCCACCACCCAGAACTCTCCCCCAGTCGTCAGATAAAAGTTTTCTATTTGCAAGACATCCCTGTCTGCTTCTGCTGGTTGCCAAGGCAAGCCGTACTCAGTTAAAACAGAATGGATGAGATCGGCAACATGAGTGCGATCGGCCTCTGACCAGGAACGAATTACAAAATCGCGATAGTGAATTTTCACCTGACAAATGCTTCTTTTACTTCCACAGTTATAGATTTTAATACTAACCGCTCGTGCGGAACATTTTCCTCTTCTATTGCGTCTGGGGTTATTTTTTATGTACTATTCTGACAGTACACTTATATGCAAGTACGCAATTTTACTTAAGTAATTTATCAGCAAATTTACTGAAATTTAAAATATATATATTATTTAATTAAATATGATATTATAGTTGAGATTGCATATCTTTAGGTAGATGTAGAACTAACTATCTGTTCGGGAAAATAGTAATCTGTAACTTTCAAGTCAAAAAGGTAGAGGAGAGGGAGAGCAACTAATATGATTAAAATTAACTTCAAAAAAGTTCTCTCAAGAAAAGAAATTCTACCGATTATAAATGAAATTGTCAAAGCTATTGAAAGTTCGCTCGTAATTGAAGATGTAGAAGGCAACATCCTGATAGGGGTTGCCAGTGAAAAAAAATTAGGTAAATATCCAGTAGAACTTTCTGGAGAAACGATCGGATGGGTAAGCGGCTCGGAAAAAGCTGCTGCCGTAGCTGCTCTCATCTCCTATGTAGTGAATAAAGAATTAGAAAAGAAAACGTTGGCTAATGAATTAATTGAGCGATATAGAGAGATCACATTTTTATACGAAATTTCCCAAAAGATAAGCGCCACCTTAGACCTCAAAGAAGTTGCCAAATTAGTGATTCATGAAGCTAGAGAACTTATCCAAGCAACTAGCGGCTCTCTCATGCTACTTAATACCAGCACGGGCAGGCTGGAAGTAATCGCAGAATTTAACAAGCAAAGCCAGTCAAAATCAACCTTAAACTTGGGTGATGGGATAGTTGGTAATGTAGTGATGACAGGCAGAGGAGAGATAGTCAACGATGTTTTATCCGATGCCAGATTCGTTCAAAGTCAAGAACAAGTTAGTTCTCTGATTTGCGTACCTTTGAAAACAAAAGATAAAGTAATTGGTGCGATCGAAATCAGCAGTAACACACCGGTCGCTTATACAGCAGCAGACCTGAAACTGCTCACCATGCTGGCTTCGCAAGCAGGAGCTGCCATTGAAAACGCCCTCCTCCACGAACACCAGCTGCGGGAAAGCCACCGAGAAGCTTTGCTTTTCCGTTTGGCTGGTCAAATCCGTCATTCCCTGGACTTAGATACAATTTTAGAAACAGCGGTGAGCGAGATCCGCAGCCTCTTGCAAATCGATCGCTGCCAATTCATTTGGTATAGACCGGAAGAAGAAAAATTTATTCATCCTAACTTTGGGGATACATCCAGAATGCTGAATACTTCGGATGGCTGGGAAATTTTCAAAGAAGCCAAAAATCCCGATCTGCCGAGTTTAGTTGGTTACTACTCGGCGGCGGATATTGGTTGTTTTACACAGCAACTTCTGAACATGGAAATGGTTTGGGCAGATGATGTCAGAACGATCGCAGATCCGGTAATGCGAAAGTTTTTTGTAGATCGGGAATTTGTCTCATTATTCACAATGCCCATTCAGACTCGCTCTGGAGCTATTGGTGCGATATGCTGCGTTCGGAGTGCAGAAGTGCGATCGTGGAGTGAGTGCGAGGTGGAGCTGTTGCAGGCTGTGGCTACTCAACTGGCGATCGCCCTCGACCAAGCCGAACTATACCATCAAGCTGCCACGGCTGCCTGTGATGCTCAAACCCAAGCTCAACAGCTGCAACAAACCCTGCACGAATTGCAACAAACTCAAGCCCAGCTTATTCAAAGCGAAAAAATGTCCAGCTTGGGTCAGTTAGTTGCCGGTGTCGCCCACGAAATCAACAACCCCGTCAACTTCATCTACGCAAATCTTTCCTACGCCAGTCAATACTCCCAAAACTTACTCCAACTCGTCCAACTTTACAGCAAGTACTATCCGGAACCAGTACCGGAGATCCAAGCTGAAATGGAAGCGATCGAACTCGACTTTCTCGTTGAAGACCTACCCAAAATACTTTCTTCCATGCACGTAGGAGTCGAACGCATCCGTCAAATTGTCTTATCGCTGCGAAATTTCTCCCGTCTCGATCAAGCCGAAATGAAACCGGTGAATATTCACGAAGGTATCGATAGTACCCTCATGATATTGCACCATCAATTAAAAGCAACAGCAGAAAATTCTGCCATTCAAGTTATCAAAGAATATGGCGACTTACCGCTTGTAGAGTGCTATCCCGGTCAGCTAAACCAAGTGTTTATGAACATCCTCAGCAATGCGATCGACGCTCTAGAAGTACAGCGTTCTTTGCGCGGTGCGCCGTCACAGTCCGCTACACCCTGTATTTCGATTCGTACCGAAGCTTTGGAAAATAACAGGATTGCTATTCGCATTCGAGACAACGGCCCAGGTATGACGGAAGAAGTAATCAAGCGATTGTTCGATCCCTTCTTCACAACCAAACCAGTAGGGAAAGGCACAGGCTTAGGATTGTCGATTAGTTACCAAATTGTCCTAGAAAAACACAGTGGAATTTTGAAGTGTTTTTCCCAACCCGGTCAAGGAGCGGAGTTTTTAATTGAGATTCCCATGCAAGCGATCGCATCCACTCGTCCCGATCGTAAAAATCAGCGCATAGTTGATTTCCCTCCTAATTCCCCAGCATACTTTCAGCAAGCTCAATGCGGTTAACCGTTCGCAAACATATACTCACGTTTGGGACAAACGCTAATGCCGATCGTTTCAGGTTATCAAATCACCGAACAAATTCAAGCCACTATCAATACCTCAATTTATCGTGGGGTAAGAAAACAAGATAAAGCCGAATATCCTAATCTCGCACAAATTACCAGATTGAGACACGAATATAAAAATAAGTCGCTCCCATTGAAGATTTACACAAAATAACTAACAATTCGCAAGCCCCAAAAGTTATCTCCGGAGTAAGCACAATGGCAATCTCAATCCCAGGTTATCAAATTACTGAAAGAATTCAAGCAGGTCTTAGTACTGTTATTTATCGCGGTGTCAGAGAACAATCTCAAACATCGGTGATTATTAAAACCCTCAAAGCCGAGTATCCCACTCTGGAAGAAATCACTAAGCTCAGACATGAATATAAGATTTTGCAAAGGTTTGATTTAGAAGGGATTATTAAACCCTATGCTTTAGAAAACTGTAATAACGGACTGGCTTTAATATTAGAAGACTTTTCGGGCATCTCACTCAAATATTTTCTGAACAACCAAAAAATTGGGATAATAAAATTTCTTAAAATTGCCATACAACTAGCGTTAACCATAGGTCATTTGCATCAAAACAAGATTATCCATAAAGATATTAAAACCCAAAACATTATCATTAACGATCGCACAGGGCAAGTTAAAATTATCGATTTTAGCATTGCCTCAAATCTGTCTAGAGAAAACCAGAATCTCAGCAATCCGAATTTGCTAGAAGGCACTCTTGCCTATATGTCGCCAGAGCAAACAGGGCGGATGAATCGTTCTATTGATTATCGCACCGATTTTTACTCGTTAGGCGTAACATTTTATGAAATGCTGACTGGTCAATTGCCCTTTAATGCCACTGACCCCCTAGAATTAGTCCACTGCCATATAGCTAAACAACCAGAACCGCCCCATCGGATCGAACCAGAAATTCCAGGGGCGGTTTCCCATATTGTGATGAAGTTATTATCCAAAACCGCAGAAGACAGATATCAAAGTGGGCTGGGGCTAAAAGCCGACCTAGAAATCTGCCTCAATCAATTAGAAAATACCGGAAAAATTGACAACTTTATTCCCGGAAAATTGGATAAATACGGCCAATTTATCATCCCCCAAAAGCTATACGGACGGGAAGCGGAAGTAACCCAATTGTTGGAAGTTTTCGATCGCGTCAGTACAGGGACCAGCGAAACGATGCTCGTGGGCGGTTATTCAGGTATTGGCAAAACAAGCGTTATCAATGAAATTCACAAACCAATTGTAGCCAAACGCGGTTATTTTATATCCGGCAAATTTGACCAGTTTAAGCGGAATATTCCTTATGCTGCGGTAATTCAAGCCTTTGGGGAATTGGTACGGCATTTGCTCACAGAAACTGCTGAAAAAATAGCGGCTTGGAAAGAACAAATTTTAGAAGCTCTCAGATCTAACGGTCAAGTTATTATCGATGTCATTCCCGAAATAGAACAGATTATCGGTAAACAGCCACCCGTTCCCCAATTAGGGCCATCTGAATCTCAAAATCGATTCAATAGGGTGTTTCGAGAGTTCATTCATGTATTTACAAAACCCTCGCACCCGCTAGTAGTTTTTTTAGATGATTTGCAGTGGGCAGATTCAGCTTCCCTGAAGTTAATTCAACTGCTGATGAGCGACCCTGATAGCCAATATCTTTTGCTGATCGGAGCTTATCGAGATAACGAAGTCAGCCCGACTCATCCGCTGATGCTGACGCTGGATGAGATGAAAAAAACGGGTGCCATCATAGAAACGATTACATTGCAACCTTTAGATATTTACCATGTCGGTCAATTAGTTGCCGATACCCTGCACTATGAAATAGGTCGAGCGAAGCCACTAGCAGAATTAATTTTCAATAAAACTCAGGGCAATCCTTTCTTCTTCACTCAGATGCTTGCTACCCTGCACTCTGAAAAACTCTTGACATTTGACTACAGCGCTGGCATTTGGGAGTGGGATATCAAGCAAATTCAAGCAGTAGGTATCACCGATTATAATGTGGTCGAATTGATTGCCAGAAATATCCAAAAATTGCCCGAAGAAACGCAACAAGTTTTAAAATTAGCGGCTTGTATTGGCGACAAGTTTAATTTAGATGTTTTGAGCATTGTCAATCAAAAGTCCGAGCCAAAAACGGCTGTGGATTTGTGGGACGCGCTGCAAGCTGGTTTGGTTCTACCCTTAAGCGAAAGGTACAAAATTCCGTTAGTTTTTGACAATTCAATACAGGTAGCAATGCCTGTAGACTCGGTAAAGGTTCGCTACAAGTTTTTACACGATCGCGTACAGCAAGCAGCTTATTCTCTCATTCCAGATGAAAGCAAAAAACAAACACACCTGAAAATCGGCGAACTGCTACTCGAACATATCTCGACTGAGGAAATTTCCGAAAACATCTTCGATATTGTCAACCAACTAAATTACGGCACTGACTTACTCACTTCTGAAAAAGAAAGAGACAAACTGGCAAACTTGAATCTCATCGCTGGTAAGAAAGCTAAGGCGGCGACCGCTTATGAAGCAGCCGTCAATTATTTATATGTTGCGATAGGATTGCTGTCACCATCGTCTTGGGAAAGTCAGTACGATCTGAGCCTCAATCTCTATGTAGAAATTGCTGAAGCTGAATACTTAAATACCAACTTCGATCGCGCCAACTCCTACGCTGAAATTATCTTGCCAAAAGCGAAAAATTTGCTCGATAAAGTGAAGGTCTACGAACTAAAAATACAGATGTACGTGGCTCGACTCGCGGTGCAAGATGCCGTTGATACTGGGCTATCTGTAGTGGAAATGCTGGGAGTTCCCCTGTTAGAAGAACCTCCAAAAAACTTGATAATTGAAGATTTAATCAACCTACCAATTTTAACTGATGCTTATAAGTTGGCAGCATCGCGTATCTTGGTTCCCTTAATTCCTCCTGTTTATTGGTCGAATCCCTCTTTGTTACCCTCTCTTGTATTTACGATGATCGATATATCGGTCAAATATGGAAATTCTGCATCTGCCATTCAAGGGTATGGTTTTTATGCTTTGATTTTGTGCGGTACGGCTGAAGATATTGACTCTGGATATCGATATGGCGAACTGGGTTTGAAGTTATTAGATAAATTAAATGCTAAAGAATACAAAGCTAAAATTTCTAATGTATTTTACGGCGCTGTCAACTTCTGGAAAAAGCATCTCCGCTCTGGAATAGAGCCTTTACAGGAAGGTATTTATAGCGGATTGGAAACTGGGGATATAGAATATGGAGGTTTTTGCGCTTACCACTATTGCACTCAAACATTTTTTTGTGGGGAGCATCTTGAATCTGTTGCTCCGAAATTTGCACAATATATCGATCTGATGACTAAGTTAAAACATGGGTGGTCGTGCAATTCTCAAAAAATCTGGCGACAAATGGTGTTGAATCTACAAGGAGAAGCAGATGATAAATGTCTATTAAAAAGTGATGATTTTGATGAAGAAGAAATGCTTTTATTTTTTAGTCAAGCAAAAGATAATACTTCCCTCATTTCTATTTATATAGCCAAAATTATACTTTTTTATATTTTTAAACGAGCGAAAAGTGCTGTGGAAACAGCTATTGCGGCGCTACCATACAGCCAAGCTACTGTCGGACTGATGATTAGCAGCTTATACAATTTTTACCACTCTCTAGCCCTTTTAGCTCAGTACCCAAGCGCCGCACCAAACGAGCAGCAACAATACTTAGTACAAGTATCTTCCAATCAGGAAAAAATGCAGCGATGGGCTTACCACGCGCCAGAGAACTTCCAGCATAAGTACGACTTAGTGGAAGCAGAAAAAGCGCGTGTATTGGGGCAAATTTATGTAGCGATGGAGCATTACGATCGCGCCATTTGCGGAGCCAAAGATTCTGGCTACATACAGGAAGAAGCTTTAGCCAACGAATTAGCAGCAGAATTTTATTTCGCTCGTGGCAGAGAAAAGCTAGCTCAGTCTTATTTGACGGAAGCATACTACGGATATATTCGCTGGGGAGCAAAGGCAAAAGTTAAAGACTTGCAAGAAAGATATCCAGAATTTTTCTCGCGTATCTTGGCAAAAGAAACTGGAACTAGCGAGGGAAGCCGGACAACGGATTCCACCACTACCGGAAATTCTGCCCTGCTGGATTTAACGACGGTAATCAAAGCCTCACAAGCTATTTCCTCAGAGCTTGTTCTCGACAGGTTGCTAGAAAAGTTAATGCAAATTTCGATCGAAAATGCAGGCGCTCAAAAAGGTATTCTTATTCTGAATAAGGAAGGAAAATTAGCGATCGCCGCAGAAAGCTATGCAGACAGCAAGGAGGTATTATTAGCTTCTATTCCTGTGGAAAATAGCCAAAATTTACCCAAGCATCTGATTAATTATGTAGAGAGGACTAAGAAAAATGTCGTCTTGAACGATGCTACTCGTGAGGGAATGTTCGCAACGGATAACTATATTACCGATAACCAAGTTAAATCCCTCTTGTGTATGCCGATCGTCCATCAAGCAAAACTCATCGGCATCCTGTACCTGGAAAACAATCTTACAAAAAGTGCCTTTACTCCGGACAGATTGGAAATATTAAAAATCCTTTCTTCTCAAGCAGCGATTTCTCTGGGACTAGCTCAAGCAGTAAACGAAGTACAAGACACGGTAGCGTATCTGAGAGCCATCATTAACAATATTGCTGATGCTTTATTAGTGACAGATAGCTATGGAAAAATAGCTCATATCAATCCGGCTTTGTTATCAATGTTTCGTCTGGAAGATAGCAAAGTTATCGGGCAAGAATGCCAAGAAATATTCAACAGTCAAATAGCAGAACTATTAGCACAAACGAAGGAATATCCGAACGAAGTTTTGACCGCAGAAGTAGAACTTGCAAATGGGAAAATAGGCAAGGCGGTGGCGACTACTATATCCAAAAAGTATTCTAATTCTGAGTTGGCAATTGACGATCGCCTCGGCTCGGTAACCATTATTCGGGATATCACCCAAGAAAAAGAAATTGACCGGATGAAAACCGATTTCATCTCGACAGTATCCCATGAATTGCGGACACCGCTCACCTCAGTGCTGGGCTTTGCCAAACTGATTCTTAAAAAACTCGACGATGCGATTTTACCAGTCGTTCCAGAATCCGATCGCAAAGCACAAAGAGCGTGCAAACAAGTCAACCAAAACATCAACATCATCATCTCAGAAGGCGAACGACTGACAAATTTAATTAACGATGTCTTGGATATCGCCAAAATGGAAGCAGGCAAAATAGAGTGGAATATGCAGCCAACTTCAATAGGAGAAATAATT
>NZ_JBHFNU010000083.1:0-17855 GCF_041929145.1 Aerosakkonema sp. BLCC-F183
CACCACTCTACACCGCATTATACCCCCACCCTCTGTGGAACCAGCTCCAGTGGGCACTGCGGGGGGGGTGAGCATTACTGCCAAGTCGGTTTTCGTTACTAATGGCGCTGTACTAACTGCCAGGACTTCTGGGCGAGGAAATGCGGGGACGATCGCGATTGCAGCCAGCGATACAGTTACCTTTGATGGTGAGCGCAAGAATGGAATGCCCTCTTTAGCCGCAAGCACAGTGGAAAGAGATGCAGTGGGGAATGCGGGGGGGGTGAGTATTACTGCCAAGTCGGTTTTCGTTACTAATGGCGCTATCCTGAGCAGCACGAGTAGAGGAAATGGCGCGGCAGGTGACATAGTAGTTGATGCCAGGGACATCCGTCTGGAGAACCGAGCTTCATTAGACTCCAATACTGTG
This sequence comes from Aerosakkonema sp. BLCC-F183, assembly GCF_041929145.1. Lineage (NCBI taxonomy): Bacteria > Bacillati > Cyanobacteriota > Cyanophyceae > Aerosakkonematales > Aerosakkonemataceae > Aerosakkonema > Aerosakkonema sp. BLCC-F183. The sequence continues at coordinate 410 of NZ_JBHFNU010000083.1, forward strand.
GCGGGTGAAGGCGATATTAACCTAAATTCTAGTTCCCTAATATTGCGTCAAAACAGTCGCATCGCCACCAACGCAACTGGCAGCAAAGATATCGGCGGCGGTAATATCATTCTCAATACAGGTGTATTAGCTGCTTTGGAAAACAGCGACATCACTGCCAACGCACAAGAAGGTAAAGGCGGTGAAATTAGGATCGAAGCTCAAGCTATTTTTGGCGCAATTCCACGCACAGGACAAGAACTACAACTTCTCCTCAATACAGAAGATGTTAATAATGTAGATCCTACCCGACTGGAAACTAGCGACATCACCGCCATTTCCCAACAAGGTGGGCTGCAATTTGAAGGTACTATCACCGTCAACACTCCCAATGTTGACCCCAGTTCGGGATTGGTAACTTTGCCAGATAATCTGGTTGATGCTACTAGATTAGTCGCCTCTAGCTGTAGTCGCCAAAGAAGAGAGCAAAGCCAATTTATCGTCACCGGTAGAGGAGGTTTACCGCCCAATCCCATTGAAGGAGTTATCGATGAAGCGACTTGGCTCGATTTAACAGTAAGCTCACTTTCTAATCGGGTCGCGGAGTCACAGAATTCCAAGAAAGTAGGGCGACAATCAACGGTCAACTATTCCCAAATTGTGGAGGCGCAAGGATGGTTTGTTAATGCTAAGGGAGAAGTGGAACTGGTAGCACAAGCGCCAACAGCAACACCCCACAATTCTGGATTTTCACAACCACAATGTTATGCGCCTTGAACGAATATCTGTTGCTAATGTGTTCGTCCGCAGGGGAATCAATTCCCCTGCTAATAGCGAAAGTCCTCTTAAGAGGACTGATGGAAAATATTCAGTCCACTGAGCGTGGACTTCAGCTATGACGCAGGGATTTGAATCTCTGGCGGGGGCAAATAAAGCAAAATTTGAATACGTAACAGGTGAGAAAGGAAATGTAAGATGTCTATGATAAAATTTTGTCAAAAAACAATCGATCGCATCTTTATCCTCCACCACAAACCGATAACTAAAAAGTGGGCAACTCGGATCGCGATCGCACTTTTGACTGCCTTTCTCACCGCCAACGTTTCCCTCGCCGTCACAGGAAATGGAGAATCGCAAATCGCCAATGGAAAAGAACCTATTCCCATTTCCCAATCGCCTATCGCCAATCCCCAACAATTACTGCAACAAGGTAAAGAATTCTTCCAAGCCGAACAATTTTCCGAAGCCGTAACAGTTTGGCAACAAGCTGTTTCAGCATCCAAAGTTTCTGGCGATAAACTAAATCAAGCTCGCGCCTATAATCTCCTTTCTGCTGCTTATCAACAACTGGGACAATTGCCAGAAGCGCAATCGGCTATAGCTGCTAGTTTATCACTATTAGGCTCTCCAGAAAATCGCGACGATTCCACAGATAGATTATCGATTTTCGCACAAGCTTTGAATACCCAAGGTCATCTGCAATTAGCTTTGGGAAAACCGGAAGCTGCTTTAATTACTTGGCAACAAGCTGCTGCTATTTACTCCCAAATAAAACACCCGGAAGGGATAATTGGCAGCCAAATTAATCAAGTCCAAGCAATGCAATATTTGGGACTTTATCGCCAAGCCAGAAAAAGTTTAGAACAATTAGAAACTACTCTCCAAAATCGACCAGATTCTACCATAAAAGCGACTGGATTGCACAGTTTGGGCAGTATTATGCGTGCGATCGGTGAATTGGAGAAATCCCGCCAATTGTTGCAACAGAGTTTGAAAATAGCCCAAGAATTGCGATCGCCAGCAGCTATAAGCGCCGCTCAATTCAGTTTGGCAAATACTGCCCGCGCTATAGCCAAAAGAGTGGAGCGATCGGATGATACAGCAGCGAAAATAGAAATTCAAAATGCTGTCAATGCTTATCGAGAAGCTGCCAAATCATCGACTTCACCAAAGATGCAAGTACAAGCACAACTGAGCTTACTTAGTTTATTAGTTGAAACCGAGCAATTCGCGGAAGCGGAAAAGTTGCGATCGCAAATTGAATTCGATAAATTACCTCCCAGTCGCAGTGCAATCTACGCACAAGTTAATTTCGCACAAACTTTGATGAAAATGTCAGAAGCCAGTCGTCAATTATCAATTGCCAGTGGCGACGAAAAGCAGACAACTTATATTGCCCAAATTTTAGCACAAGCTGTCCAACAAGCACAAACTTTAAAAGATATACAAGCTCAATCCTACGCTGTCGGAAGCTTAGGCAGACTTTACGAATTAAATCAACAATATAAAGAAGCGCAAAAACTCACACACGAAGCTCTTGTTTCTGCACAATCGATCGATGCTTCAGATATCGCCTATATATGGGAATGGCAGTTAGGAAGACTGGCGAAAAATTTGGGGAATAGAAAAGATGCGATCGCAGCTTATACCACAGCAGTGGAAACCCTCAAATCTCTGCGTAGCGACTTACTTGCCCTCAATCCGGATAACCCAGATGTGCAGTTTTCTTTTCGCGAAAGTGTCGAACCAGTTTATCGACAATTAGTCGATTTATTGCTTAGCACAGAAACAGAAACAAGTCAAGAAAATTTACTGCAAGCCCGTTCTGTAATCGAATCTCTCCAGTTAGCAGAATTAGACAACTTTTTTCAAGAAGCTTGTCTCAATGCCAAACCAGTGCAGATCGATCGAGTAGACCCCACCGCCGCAGTAATTTACCCAATTATTTTACCAAATAAATTAGCAGTAATCTTAGCATTACCGAATTCTCCGTTGCGCTACTATACGACAATTAAACCCGCACAAGAAATCGTAGCTTTGCTCGATGAATTGCAACAAGACATGGGCAGAATCAGTGCCAACAAAGAACAAATTTTACATCTTTCGCAACAAATTTATGATTGGATTATCCGTCCCGCCGAAGCCGATCTAAAAAATACCCAAGTCCAAACATTAGTATTTGTCCTCGATGGTTTGTTACGAAATATTCCCATGACCGCATTGCACGACGGCAAACAGTATTTAATTGAAAAATATAGCATTGCCCTCACTCCAGGATTGCAGTTACTGCCACCTCAACCCTTCAAACGCAAGCAATTAAGGACACTCGCAGCCGGTTTATCCCAAGCGCGTCAAGGGTTTCCCGCTCTTCCTAACGTCAGGAGGGAGTTAGAAGAAATCAAAACGCAGGTCAGTGCAACTCAGGAATTATTAGATGGAGAATTTACCGAAGTAAATTTACAAACAGCCATAAATTCAGTTCCGTTCCCGGTAGTGCATATTGCCACTCACGGTCAATTTAGTTCCACATCTGAAAACACATTTATTCTGACTTGGAATAATAAGGTTAACGTCAAAGAGTTAGATAACTTATTGCGTAGGAGAGAACAACAAGAATCACGTCCGATTGAATTGCTGGTTTTTAGTGCTTGCGAAACCGCAGCAGGAGACGATCGCGCTGCGTTGGGATTAGCAGGAGTGGCAATGAGAGCGGGCGCACGCAGTACTGTGGCAACTTTGTGGCAAGTTAACGATGAGTCTACAGCCGTTTTGATGACTGAATTCTATAGCGAATTAGCCAAAGGAGTTACTAAAGCGGAGGCACTTAGACTAGCTCAACAAACTCTTTTGCAAGATAAGCGATACAAATTTCCCTATTATTGGGCACCCTATGTTTTAGTGGGAAATTGGCGTTAACGCAGCCTGTCGCCGATGAGGGAGAAATGTTTTGCAAATTGGGAGTTTCGTACTAATGGTGATTATTTTAACTAAGATATTAGTAGGTTGGGTTGAGCTAAGCGAAACCCAACAGCTGAAAAGAGGGAGAGGGAGGAGGGAGAAGGAGAGACTTTTGTTGAGAGAAGCGAAACCGAACAAATACGTTGGGTTTCGTGCCTCAACCCAACCTACTAATATCTTTTGACTTTTGACTTTTGACTTCCTGACGCCCTAAAAAGGATGAAAATACATCGATACGATATGGGATACGGCATAGGAGTATTGGCAGCAGTACTAGCGCTGATGCTTCTGTGGCCGGGATTGTGGAAAAATCTCTTAGTGGCGAACGGTTTTCTTCCGCATGGGCATTGTTATTTGTGGAAACCTTCGCTGGTATGGCTTCATATTATTTCTGATACGCTGATCGGACTGGCTTATGTAGCGATATCGGGTACGCTGGCTTATTTAGTTTATAAATCGCGTCAAGATATACCTTTCCACTGGATGTTTCTCTTGTTTGGCACGTTTATCGTTGCCTGTGGCAGTACGCATTTTATGGAAGTGTGGACGCTATGGACGCCGACATATTGGCTAGCGGGAGAATTGAAATTAATCACGGCAGTTGCTTCCGTGACGACAGCTGTAATACTGCCGTCGCTGGTGCCACAGGTGCTGGGATTGGTTGAAGATGCTAAGATTTCTCAAGAGCGCAAACTGAAACTGGAAGTTGCTAACCAAGAACTGGAGGAGTTGGCGCACAAGCTCAAAGAACTCGATCGCCTCAAAACACAGTTCTTCGCTAACGTCAGTCACGAATTGCGGACGCCGTTAGCACTGATCTTAGGGCCAACAGAGAAATTGTTGGCTTCAGATAAACTCACACAAGAACAGCACAATAACCTAAAAGTTGTGCGACGCAACGCCCAAACTCTCCTCAAGCACGTCAACAATTTGCTGGATGTTTCCAAGCTAGAAGCGGGCAAAATGAGCGTCAACTACACTCAAGTCGATTTGGCGCACTTAGTAAAACTGACTGCCGCTCACTTTGAAACTCTAGCTCAGGAATGCCACATTTCATTTGCGATCGATACGCCTGAGTCTGTTCCCGCACAAGTGGATGCTGAGAAGTTGCAGCGCATCTGTTTCAACCTGCTTTCCAATGCTTTTAAGTTTACTCCTAATAGTGGCAGTATCAAATGCAGAGTGGAAGTCTGCTGGGGAGGAGAGGAAGAAAAAGTCAAAAGTCAAAAGTCAAAAGTCAAAATAAATACTCCCCCACTCCCCTGCGCCCCTGCCCCTATTTCTGCCAGGATTACTGTAGAGGACAGCGGTGTTGGTGTGCCACTCGAATTGCGGGAAGTAATTTTCGAGCCATTTCGCCAAGGAGAACAAGAAGCTTCTCGCAAGTTCGGCGGTACTGGATTGGGATTGGCGATTGTCAAAGAATTTGTTGAATTACATGGTGGTGCGATCGCAGTTGATGAAGCAGCTTTAGGTGGAGCGATATTTACTGTAGAATTGCCATTACTCGCACCAGCAGATGTGGAGGTAGAAAGTGCGATCGCGCTTTCTCCAGACAATATTAACAGCGAACTTGCGAGCGTCATACTGGCAGAATTGCGATCGCCGGAAATTAATGTAGTTAAGGACTATTTAACAGTTCCCAGTACTCAGCCACGAGTACTTGTAGTCGAAGACAATCCCGAAATGAATCGGTTTATTGCCGACACCCTGGCATCTGACTATAACATCGTCACAGCTTTGAATGGGCAGGAAGGACTGGAACTGGCACTTAAGTTGCATCCCGACGCGATCCTCAGCGATGTGATGATGCCCCAAATGACTGGCGATCGAATGGTACGCCAGATTCGCTTGCAGAGGGAATTGAATGCGGTGCCAATTGTGCTTTTGACTGCCAAAGCAGACGACGACTTGCGCGTGCAGATGTTGCGAGAAGGGGTACAAGACTACTTAATGAAACCTTTCTCAGCTGAAGAATTGAAGGCGCGGGTGGCGAATCAAATTGCCATGAAGCGTGCTAAAGAAATACTTCAGCAGGAATTGGGCTCTGTTACGGAAAATTTGGCACTCTTAGCAGAAGAAGTGCGAATTCGGCAACGCGAACTGCAAACAACCCTAGCAGCTTTGCAAGAATCCGAACAGCGTTTCCGGCAACTGGCAGAACACATTCGCGAAATTTTCTGGTTGTTTGATACCAAAAACTCAAAAATACTCTACATCAGTCCCCGCTACGAACAAATATGGAGTCTTAGCTGCCAGAGTATGTACGAACAGCCCAAATCTTTTTTGGATATTGTTTATCCGGAAGACAAGCAACAGGTGTTGCTTGCCTTTGAAAAGCAGTTGCGAGGAGAACACTTAGAAGTAGAATATCGAATCGTTCAGCGGAATGGCTCGATTCGTTGGATATGGGCTCGTGCTTTTCCCATCGAAGACGAATGGGGAGAAGTATATCGCATTGCGGGAATTGCGGAAGATATTACCGATCGCAAACAAGCTGAAATAGTTCTGCAAAACTTCGCTTCCGAATTGGAAATTGCGATCGCCCAACGCACTGACGAACTGGCTTTATCGAATGCGCTACTGCAAGAAAAAATCGCAGAAATACAGGCGGAAAAGGAAGCTTTGCGAAGAAGTGAAGAAAGATTCCGCAGTTACTTTGAACTGCCTTTAATCGGTATTGCGATTACCTCAGAGGAAAAAGGCTGGTTGCAGGTAAACGACAAATTGTGCGATATCTTTGGCTATTCGCGACAAGAACTCAGCCAGATGACTTGGGTTGAGATTACCCATCCGGATGATTTGGCTGTCGATATCGATAATTTCAACCAAATTTTAGCAGGGGAAAGGGAAAGCTATACGATCGACAAGCGGTTTATCCGCAAAGATGGAGAAGTCATTCACGCCGACATCGCCACCCAATGCGTGCGTTGCGCTGACGGGTCTACTGATTATTTTGTCTTGTTGGTTCAGGATATCACCGATCGGGTGCGGGCGCTATTGAAGTTGCGCTTGCTAGAATCGGTTGTCGTTAACGCCAATGACGCGATCGTCATTACGGAAGCTGAGCCGATTGAGGAGCCTGGGCCCCGCATTCTCTACGTTAACGCTGCTTTTACCCGTATGACCGGCTACACTCTACAGGAAGTAGTGGGCAAAACACCTCGGATTTTGCAGGGGCCTCAGAGCGATCGAGCTACTCTCAATCAACTTCGGGAAGCCATCCAAAATTGGCAACCAGGGGTATTTGAACTAATGAACTACCGCAAAGATGGCTCCCAGTTCTGGGTAGAACTGAGCCTGGTACCGGTAGCTGACGAAATGGGGTGCTATACGCACTGGATCGCCATAGAGCGCGATATTACGCAACGTAAGCTCTCAGAAGAGGCACTATACCGCCGCGAGCGGGAATTCAAAACATTAGTTGAAAATTCGCCAGATATTATTCTTCGCTCCGACAGGGAAATGCGTTACCTGTATGTCAATCCGGTGGTGCAAACGTTAACGGGGACGCCAACCGAAAATTTCATCGGTAAGAATTTCCGAGAAATGGGTTCTCCAGAGGAATTATGCCAGCTGTGGGAGACGACGCTGACGAAAGTATTTGAAAGCGGTGTTGAACAAACGATTCAATTTGTCTGTCCCACTGCGATGGGAGTGCGTACCTATCAATCTCGTGTGGTTCCAGAACCAAACAAAAAAGGTGCGATCGAATCGGCGCTGGCTGTGATCCGCGATATTACGGAACTCAAAGAAGCGGAGGAAGAACGCGCTCAGAGAATTCGCGAACAGGCGGCGCGTGTTTTGGCAGAGGCGCAGCAACGACGATTTGCTTTTCTGGCAGAGGCTAGTATGGTGCTGGCTTCTTCTTTTGATTACGAAACTACCCTCGCTCAAGTGGCTCGTCTTGCACTGCCTTATCTGGCTGATTGGTGTATTTTCTATATTGTGGGAGAGGAAGGTCAGATCTTGAGGCTGGCAAGCGCTCATTCCGATCCGCGCCAGGAAGAACTGTTGCAGCAACTGCAAAGTTACGATCGGCTTGACGCAGCCAATCCAAAATCCAAAATCCAGAATCCAAAATCGGGTGACCCTAATCGATCGCATCCAGTGTTGGAAGTGTTAAGCACTCTTAAGCCAGCATACTATCCGGAACTTTCCTATGACCAGATCCAGCAGTGTGCCTCTAATGCCGAAGATCTCCAGATCTTAGAAGCATTAAAACCCCAGTCTGCCATAGTCGTACCGCTGGTTACCCAAGGAAGGATTTTAGGTACTTTAGAATTTGTTTATGCAGAGTCGGGACGCCGCTACAGTTGGGAAGAATTGGCTTTGGCAGAGGAGTTGGCTACCCGCGCTGCCTTAGCGGTAGACAATAGCAGAACGCACCGCGAAGCTCAAGAAGCTAACCGCCTTAAAGATGAATTCTTGGCTATACTCTCTCACGAACTGCGAACACCGCTACACGCTATTTTGGGTTGGGTAAATTTGTTGCGGACGCGGAAGATTGATGCGATTACGACCGCTCGTGCGCTGGAAACGATCGAGCGCAATGCTCGTTTGCAAACCCAAATGGTTTCGGATTTATTAGATGTTTCGCGCATTATTCGCGGCAAACTGGAACTGAATCTGTCTCCTATCGATCCAATTCCTGTGCTTGTGGCTGCTCTCGATACGGTACGTCCGATAGCTGAGCGTCAGGGTGTTGAGTTAAAGTGTGTTTTTAACGCTGTGGGAGAAGTTGCGGCTGATGCCGATCGCTTGCAGCAAATTGTGTGGAATTTGCTGTCCAACGCGATCAAGTTTACGCCCAAAGGCGGCCTGGTGGAAATTAAATTGGAAAAATTGCAGATGGCAGATTTGAAATTGCAAAATGAAAATAAAAATGCTGTTTTCAATCTGCAATCTGAAATGTCAAATCTGAAATTAAATCGATCTGAAATGTTAAATATCAAATCGGAAATTTCCTATGCCAAAATTACTGTAACCGATACGGGTAAAGGGATTAGTCCTGGCTTTTTACCTTACGTTTTCGATCGCTTTCGGCAAGAAAGCAATCTTCACCAAGGCGATGCCCACAGCAGTCTGACGCGATCGCAAGTGGGACTCGGTTTGGGTTTGGCGATCGTGCGTCATCTCGTCGAACTGCATGGCGGTACTGTCAGCGCTGACAGTGCCGGCGAGGGTCAGGGAGCAACCTTTACTGTGAAACTGCCTGCTAGAGGCTAGAAAAGTCAAAAGTCAAAAGTCAAAAGTCAAAATTCTTCCTCTTCTCTCTTCTTTCTCTCTTTTTAACCACAGATGAACACAGATGAACACAGATAAACACAGATGACTTGGCTAGAGATCGAGTCTGATATTATGTCCGGTAGCATCGGTTACATAAAAATGCGTTCTTATCTGATTTCTTATCTGCGTACATCTGCGTTTATCTGCCTACATCTGCGGTAAAAATTTAACCACTAATTCCCACAGATAATCTTTCGTATCAGTCTTACACTACCGATGCAACCGGACACGATATTACACGGAGTCGGAAACCGCTATACCCAGGCTCAAGCAGGAAGTAGGTGTACAGCGTCGATAATCGCGATCTGTCAGTGATAAGATCGGCTCATACAGGACAGCTATGAGAATTATTATGGTACAAAGCAAACTAAACAAGCATTCAGATAAAAATTTAGAGTCTGGAGAAATTCTCCCCCACTCCCCCACTCCCCCACTCCCCCACTCCTCTTCTGGGAGCAAGTTTGGCACAATTAACAGAGTGGGTACAACAGCAAGGTCAACCGGCATATCGGGGTCGTCAGTTGCACCAATGGATTTATCAACAAGGTGTGAGAAATATCGCCGATATTTCCGTATTTCCGAAACAGTGGCGGGAAGTTCAAGCAGATGTAAGTATCGGTCGATCGACTTTGCACTATCGCTCTGTGGCTCCCGATGGTACAGTTAAATATCTGCTGCGATTGGCAGACGATCGCATTATAGAAACTGTCGGCATTCCTACAGAAAAACGTCTCACGGTTTGCGTATCTTCGCAGGTCGGTTGTGCGATGGCTTGCGATTTCTGCGCGACTGGGAAGGGAGGTTTTACGCGCCATCTCGCACGTCACGAAATTATCGACCAAGTTTTGACTGTGCAAGAAGACTTTCAACGGCGAGTCAGCCATATTGTCTTCATGGGTATGGGCGAACCTTTGTTGAATTTGGAAAATGTTGTGGGTGCGATTAAATCGCTGAATGAAGATGTGGGGATCGGACAGCGATCGATGACTGTTTCGACTGTGGGAATTCGCGATCGCATTCGCCAATTGGCTGAATATCAACTGCAAGTTACTTTAGCAGTTAGCTTGCACGCTGGCAATCAAAAACTGCGAGAACAACTAATTCCCAGCGCTCAACATTATCCGCTGTCAGCTTTGCTTGCAGAATGTCGGCAATATGTAGAAATTACCGGTCGCAGATTGACATTTGAATACATTCTCCTCGCGGGAGTGAATGATTTGCCAGAACACGCTGAAGAATTAGCCGCACAAGTGCGAGGTTTTCAAAGTCACGTTAATTTGATTCCTTACAATCCCATTCAAGAAGCTGACTATCAACGTCCGAATGCAAAACAAATTCAAGCTTTTGTTGCTGTTCTGAAAAAGCGCAATATTACCGTTAGTGTGCGCTATTCGCGAGGATTGGAAGCTGATGCAGCTTGCGGACAACTGCGTAAGTCACAAGTCAAAAGTTAAAAGTCAAAAGTCAAAAATCAAAATGAATGAAAGGAGTGAGAAATTATGTCAGACAAACCTTTTGATATTTGTGAGAGAACTTTCCAGTTTTCTGTTCGTATAGTCAATCTTTGCAATTTCCTAAGTGAAAAGCCAGGTTCTGCAAGGGAATTAGCAAAGCAACTGATTCGATCCGGAACTTCTATAGGTGCGAATGTTGAAGAATCAAGAGCCGCACAAAGTACGGCTGATTTTATCCATAAACTAGAAATCGCTCTGAAAGAAGCCAGAGAAACTAGGTACTGGATAAAGGTTATTGTGGCTGCTAATATAGTTCCAGAAAGCAGATTGCTCCCCCTCTTAAATGAGATAAATGAATTGATGAATATTATTGCAGCCATGATAGTAAAATCTAAAGACAACAAAAAGAAGTCACTTTTGACTTTCTCTAATTTTGACTTTCTCTAATTTTGACTTTTGACTTTTAACTTTTGACTTTTAACTTTTGACTTTTGACTTTTGACTTTTGACTTTCTCACCAAGGGCTACCAATCATCGTAAAACCTGCCCAATAGTAAGGATGGGAGAGATTTTGATTTCCTAGAGAAGCTAGTTCTGGTGGTAGAGGTACTCCTTCGGGCTGAGAATCGAGTCCGCGCACTTCACCATCTTCAATACGCACAGTACCTTTAATCATAGCGATTTGTGCGTTCTGGAGGGCTTCTGCTTTGATAGGAGCAGATTTTAAGTTTTGATAAAATGCGGCCATCAGTGCTAAAGTACCGCGATCGGACACGTACCACAAACTGGCCAAAGCAGATTTTACGCCAGATGCTACAGCTAAGCCTGCAAAGCCCAATTCGGCGTTTTCATCTCCCAAAGCTGTGCGACAGGCGCTGAGTACTAACAGTTCGACTTGCGGTTTATTCCATCCCATTTCCCTTAATTGATTCAATTTAAGTTGGGAGTTCCAAAGCTGGATAAAAGAGTTATTTGGTTTTCCTGGTTTGAATTCTGCGTGAGTTGCTAAGTGAATAATTCCAAATGGATCGCTAGAGCGTTGCGATTTGAGATTTGCTAATGTAAATCCTTCATTGAGAAAAGATTTGCCTTGCCAGAGTTCTTTGGCGATGGTCGATAATTCTATTGGTACAGCTGGTAAAGGACTTAATTCGCTAAATTCTGAGGCTCCCATTGCCAAAACTTGAGAGTTTCTGATGTTTCGGTAATTGGTATCGACCAAATTAACGCTAGGAATTAGGCTGATGCTGTACTTTTCTACTAAAAACTTTTTCCCGTCGTGTAGGGCGGCTATCGGTATTGCTCTAAGACCTGAATCTAAAGAGAAAGCGAGAGTTTCTATACCTTGGGATTGCAGTTCGGCTTCGAGCGGTGCAATCAGCCATTGATAAAGTTTCTGGGCTGAATTAAGGTAGGAAGTTGTATTAATTTCATTGGGATCGGTTACTTTTGAGCGAAAATCTGCAACCACTTTCAGTAAAGTATCGCGATCGGCTTCTGGTATGCTGCGGTGAATGGGTTTGCCGAATGGCATAACTAAGACGAGTTCTAATTGCTCTGGTTGTATAAATACATAAAGAATAGCTGGCTTTTTACCTGTCGTTTGAGCTATTTGTTTAAGAATGTTCTGGATATGTGGTAGTGAAAGAGAATTTGGATTGTTTACAGGTAAATTTTCGCCAAAATAATTCTCATATTCCTGCTGTCTCAGTTGCTCAATTTGAGGTACAAATACATCGAACTGACCTCTTTGAAGAGCGGTGATGATGTTTTCGCGGAGTATCGGAATTTTATCCACAGAACTATTGGCGATCGCACTGTTATTGTTTGGATCTATTAATGGCGGAGTTTGGAGTTCTGTTGATATTCTAGTTCGATCGGATGACGATAGCTTCGTTTCCGGAGTTGGTGTTTGCGGAGTTGGTGTTTGCGAAGTTGGTGTTTGCGGAGTTGGTGTTTGCGGATTTGGTGTTTCTGGAGTTGGTGTTTGCGGAGTTGGTGTTTGCGGATTTGGTGTTTGCGGATTTGGTGTTTGCGGAGTTGGTGTTTGCGGATTTGGTGTTTCTGGATTTGGTGTTTCTGGAGTTGGTGTTTCTGGAGTGGGTGTTTGCGGAGTTGGTGTTTGCGGAGTTGGTGTTTCTGGAGTGGGTGTTTGCGGAGTGGGTGTTTGCGGAGTGGGTGTTTCTGGATTTGGTGTTTGCGGAGTGGGTGTTTCTGGATTTGGTGTTTGCGGAGTGGGTGTTTGCGGAGTGGGTGTTTCTGGATTTGGTGTTTCTGGATTTGGTGTTTCTGGAGTGGGTGTTTCTGGAGTTGGTATTTGCGGAGTGGGTGTTTCCGATGACCCTTGAGTGATGACTTGCGTCCGACCCTGAGTGAAAGGGCCCAAATAAGAGCCCGATCGCACAGTTTCTCCTGACCCACTGGTGATGTTGCCGACTGTTCCGTTGTTTGTGGCATCACCGGCTACATTAAAAGGTGTGTTCGACCCTCCTCCATGTCGAATAACGATCGCTCCTCCTCCCGTTCCTCCAGCAGTGGAAATACTAGCATTTACACCATTTCTGTCAATAAAAGTATCCTTGGCGCGGAAAAACCGCTGGGTTGAAATATCGATCGTTCCACCAATCCCTTGACTTCCTCCTTGAGCGTTAATGTATTCAATTTGGATGTCTCCTTGAGGGTCGAGAGTAACGTTACCTGCTTTTCCGATGCTGGCGCTGGAGTTTATTTGTCTGGCGGTAATTTGGATGGGAGAGATGAGAGATATTGAGCCTCCCAGTGTGTTTCCGGAACTATTTAAATTGCCGCTTGCTATAAATCCAGCTTTGCTATTCAGGGTGATATTTCCACCTGCAAACGTATCGGATTTAGCGATGATATCAGCGCTAATAATGTTGCCATTAGCGTTTAATTGAACGTTTCCTGCATTTCCATTTGATAAACTGGAATTGAGGTTACCTACGGTTATTGTTCCGTTATTGCTAGTGAGGTTAATGTTTCCTCCCGATGTCATAATATTGCTAGTTGCAATATTGCCCGCTGCTAATAATTCAATTGCCGAACCATTAGTTGTAATATCGCTTGTAGCTGTAATTGTTCCGGTACCAGTGGGAGACTGAATTGTTACTGGCGCGTTGAAAGTAACTTTATCTCCTATATTAATAGCGCCTGATGAGTCACTGCGTCCGATAATGATGGAAGTAAAACCGGATTGCAAGGCGCTAATTTCAGATGCGGTTAAATTTAGTGCGTTTGTGTCGTTTGCAGATGCGATCGCAATATTTTGCTCTGGTGTTGCCGGTTGCAGTACCAATTTATTATTACCTGTAACTGTGCCTGTAAAATCTATTTCGCCTGCGGTTAAGGTTAGCGGGTAGTCGCCTGCTGCTAAGGTTGAGCCAAAGCTAATTTTAGCAGTTCCCAGGTTGAAATTGATATTGCCGTTGATATTGACCGGGCCGTTAAATTTAATATCTCGATTGGCAGTTGTAATATCGCCTGCGATCGATACCCCTCCAGTGCCAATTTGATTGAAATCGGCATCCAAATTCAGATCGGCTTCCGGGCCAATATTTAGAGTGCCACTGTTGTTGATAATGACAGCGCCTTTGTTTGTAGTAGTGAGAGGACTGTTAATAGTAAAGTTATTACCTGTGAGATTAATACCGTTTAAGGTATCTGTATTAATTGTGCCGTTGAAAGTAGTAGTACCGATGCCTGCGTTTTGAGTAATGCTAGCTGCTGCGATCGCACCTGTTTGTACGTTATTCGCACTGTTGATAGTCAGGTTTCCCAAACGAGTATTGCTGCCTATATTTCCGTTAAAAATAATGTTTCCCGTACCTACATCTAGGGTAAAGTTTCCATTGCCTTCAGTAGTACCATTGATGGTAATGTCACCGCCGGCTGTAGATCCAGTACTGAGGGTAACGTTATTAGCAATGGAAGTATTACCGTTGATAGTAATGTTTTGTTCGTTGGTGATAATATCTGCATTTAAGCTAGCTGTACCAATTAAAGCAATTGAAGCATTCTCGGTGCCTATAATAGGTGCGTTGACTGCAATTAAGCCATTGGGGGACTGAATTGTGACTGGATTTTTAAATGCGATCGAATTATTAAATGTAATGACTCCACTACCGTCATTTCTTCCTATCGCGATAGAGGTAAAGGAATTTTCCCATCGGCTAATTTCGCTCGTCGTCAAATCTAAAATATTGTTGCTACCGCTATCGGCATCGGCTATTTGAATGTTTTGGCTGGGAGTCAAAGGCTGAAGGGTTAAGTTACCTGTGCCGGTAAGATTTCCACCAAAGTCAATCTCATCTCCAATTAAAGTGAGATTCCCAGTTTGTCCGTTTATATTACCGCTCAGATTGGCACCGATCGCAAATTGGAAGGTATCGTCTAACTTGCCGCCTACGATATTTTGAAAATCTCTGAAGTTGAGGTTGCCATTGAAATTACCGACATCGATACCGGTGATGTTCCAGATGTTATTGTTGTCTGTACTAACTAAGGTGCTGGGTGCTTTTGTTGTACCGACAAGGTTTTCAATACTTACACCGCCAATCGCTCCTAAATTAATCGTTACGGGAGTGGTAAAATCTGAGTAATTGAGGGTGTCGCTACCGAGATTTCCGTCGATAGTCCCACTGAACTTAACGCCATCATTAAATAAGAAGATATCGTTGGCAGTACCGCCGATTAAGTTCTCTATATTATTGAATGTAAAGCCGTTGGGATAGCCGCTGAGACTGCCAGAATTAGCACTTGTGATGTTCCAAGTTGTATCTTTATTGCTACCAAGAAGAGTTGCACCGCCTGCAATGTTTGCGGGAGCGTTGAAAGTGGCTGTATCGTAAAGTGTAATTGTGCCGGTACTGTTTGCAAGTCCGATCGTAATTTCTGATATACCCGGTTGCAGAAAGTTTAGTTCGGTGCTGGTAAGATCTAAAGTATCGGTACTGTCGCTATCCTTTCCTCCCAAAGCGATCGCCTGACTGGTAGTAAAGGGTTCGATTGTGACTTTACCCTGAGTGGAAACATTACCAGTTAAGTTAATTTCATCGCTTTTCAAACTTACATTACCCGTTCCAATTGCACCGTTGGCGTTGATAATTGCTGTGGTTATGCTGGTAGGAGCAGTAAGTGCGATCGCACCTGCATTTCCTGTCGTGGAACTGGAATCTAAATTGCCAACATTTATAGTACTTGTGTTACTTTTGAAAGTAATATTTCCCCCAGTTCCAGTACCTTTCACACTGGAGGAAACATTACCTACCGTAATATTACCTGCTGCGTTGAGTGCGATCGCACCGCCATTACCTGTCGCAGTTGAGTCATGATTAGCAGTAGAAGCATCGATTGCGTTTAGAGCGGTATCTGTTATTTCAATATTGCCAGTGGTACTGGTAATTTGAATATCTCCCGCCTTTTCAAAAGTAGTATTAATAGCCGAAGCAACAATTTGTTTAGTCGTAATATTCCCCAGCGCACTCAGGGTAATGTTGCCACCATTGCCAGCATTAGCCGCAGCAAAAATACCGTTAGTTGCGATGCTGCTATTGCTGCTGGTCACATTAATATTACCGGCATTGCCAGCCGAAAATACTTGCGCTTCGAGCGCACCTGTGGTAATCTGATGAAAGGCAGTAAGCTGGATATTGCCAGCGTTACTAAAGCCGCCATTGGCATTAATTGCGCCAGAGTTAATCGCGCCCTTTTGACTGGAAATTGTAATGTTACCGCCAGCAGCGTTAGCACCAGTATCAACTCCAGAAGTGAGGTTGGCTGTTTGAATATTACCATTGGCGTTAAGTGCGATCGCACCTGCATTTCCCCCACTGGAACTGGAATCTAAATTGCCAACATTTATAGTCCCGGTGTTACTGTTAAGTATAATATCGCCGCCTGTACCAGTACCTTTAACGTTCGCAGCGATATTAGCGCTCACATTAATATTCCCTTTGGCTTGCAGATTAATTGCACCTGCGTTACCTGTGGCAGTAGAGTCATTGTTTGTAGTAGATGAATCGATTACATTTGGTGTAACATCGGTTATTTGAATATCCCCAGTTGTACTGGTAATTTGAATATTTCCAGCATTTTCACCAGGAGAATTAATAGCCGAAGCCACAATTTGTTTAGTAGTGATATTCCCCAACGCACTCAAATTAATATGGCCACCATTACCAGCATTAGCAGAAGCAAAAATCCCGTTGGTTGCGAGCTCGCCATTACTGCTGGTAACGATAATATTGCCAGCATTACCAACGGAAATCACTTGCGCTTTGATGTCACCTGTGGTAATGTTATCAAAAGCAGTAAGTTTGATATTGCCAGCATTAGCAAAACCACCGTTGGCATTAATTAAGCCAGAGTTAATTGCGCCATTTTGACTGTAAATTGTGATGTTACCACCCGCAGCGTTAGCACCGGTATCGACTCCAGAAGTGAGATTGGCTGTTTGAATATTACCATTGGCAGTAAGTGCGATCGCACCTGCATTTCCTGCACTAGAACTGGAATCTAAATTGCCGACATTGATAGTGCTACTGTTGCTATTGAAAGTAATATCACCGCCAGTACCAGTTCCTTTGACGTTTGCTTCGACATTGCCGCCGACATTAATCTTTCCTTCGGCTTGCAGATTAATTGCACCGCCATTACCAGTAGCAGTAGAGTCATTATTACCAGTAGAAGCATCAATTACCATTGGCGTCATATCAGTAATTTGAATATCGCCAGTGGTACTGGTAATTTGAATATTTCCCGCCTTTTCAACAGTAGTATTAACAGCCGAAGCAACAATTTGTTTAGTCGTAATATTCCCCAGCGCACTCAGGGTAATGTTGCCACCATTGCCAGCATTAGCCGCAGCAAAAATCCCATTAGTTGTAATCTTGCTATTGCTACTGGTCACATTAATATTACCGGCATTGCCAGCCGAAAATACTTGCGCTTTGATGTCACCTGTGGTAATC
>NZ_JBHFNU010000084.1:0-28881 GCF_041929145.1 Aerosakkonema sp. BLCC-F183
TACAACGCTCTCTTGGTTATGAGTGAGTTCTTATTGGTGAGATATGTTTTGGCATTCCTTGTCCAATTGGAAGCATATATCTGCCGCACTCAGTTAGAAGCATAAGGTTGCCGTTGCGGCAATCTTATGCTTCCAATGACACAAGGGTTTCATCTGTTACTTTGCGGCTGGTGTCAGCTTCGCTATTTCTGGGCCTAAAGAAAAGCCTTCTAATTGAGCTAAATGTTGGAGAACTTTTAAGGAAGCGTCTACTACTTCTGGCCCGATGCCTTCCCCCCGCAGTGCTACCACGCGATATGACTTAATCATTGAAAAATCCTTGTTTGAATAGCGAGACTATTTCTTCTGGCGAGAAACACCGTTGCTCTTGAATAGAAAGAGATTTAATTTTATCGCGCATTCGGTTATATTCTTGAGGCGAGAGAGGTTGGTTTAATTGTTTCTCGAAAAGGTACTGAAAATTGCTGGCTCCACTGCATTTCCCAAACCAAATTTCAGGTTCGACGTGAGGAAAAATGTGGTAGCTATCGGGGTCGCGTAAAAAGCCATTGACATGAATGCCACTTTCGTGACGAAGGGCTGCTTGAGAGTAAGGGGGAGCGGGACAAACTCCTAGAGAATCGAGATAGTTTGTTACTTGGGAAAGCGCTTGATAATTAATACCTTCTACTTCTATTCCGAAGCGCCATTTGAGTCCATTTAAAACTTGCTCTAGTGGAATATTTCCGGCGCGTTCGCCGATGCCTAGAAATGTGCCGGAAATCATTGTAGCTCCTGAGATGACAGCTTGCAGGGTATTTTCGAGAGCCATACCTAAATCATTATGGAAATGCACTCCTAAAGCTGCATTATCGGTCAATTCTAGGAGGTCGCGCACCCATATATAAGTCTTTTCTGGAGTAAGGATGCCCATTGTATCGCAGAGGACGAAGTGTTCGATGTAGGGTTGGAATGAGCGAATGCACTCTACTAAAAAGTTAAAATCGGCGCGGCTGGCATCTTCGGCGGCAAACTCTACTTTTAAACCAATTTCTGGACTTGTCGCGTAGCGTAGATTTTCCAAAACTTTGTTAATCATATTCTCGCGGACGCGGCGGACGAGTTCATTAGGGAGATTGTTATTTTCTATTATTTCTGAGGGTGCTATTAAATTGCGGACTTCTGCATCTCTTAAAAGTAAAAGACGGTCTGAAACAGCATAAAAAAGGATTACTTTTTGCACTCCACAAGCAATAGCCAGGTCGATAAATTGTTTACCAACCATTGTGGAAGCTGTCATAATGCTCCTATGACCTTCTGCTACCAATGTTTTTATTAAATGTTCTTCCGTTTCGTGAATTGCTGGCATTAAGGCTATTTGGTGGACTCCGGTTTAGCTGATGAGTTTAGCTAAAGTTTTTTTAGTTTCGTAAGGGAAGAAAAGCCCTGCTTGCTGTTCGCCATCTCGGAGAGTTTCGTCAGAAATGATTAAGGGAAGTGTTGGCATCTTGTTTATCCACCAAATTAGTAATTTTTACGACTAGCGATTAAATGTTTCAAGAAACGCTTGCATAGCATCAGGTAACTAATCACAAGCTTTTTTACGGACGTAGTATAAGTGGACAACACAGAAGCTTAGAAGTGAAGTCAACTGTATGGGTAGCAAGTGCCAGATTTCCAGCCCACTGATGGCAAGTTATAGAGCAATGCTGGCAGTAGTTTTTCAAGATAAGTATCCAGACATCTATCTAAGTAAGTATTTACACTAAATTTAGCCGCGCCTATATACCTATCTAAAGAGGGGTGTATTTTTTATATTTTTATTCAAGGTTACTCTTTTTCTTTTGTGACTGTCTCTATCTTTTTGTAAAGATTTGGTATAGCTTGGCCGAGCAAACATGAAGGAGATTCAGCCCAAGTACACATTCGTGACAGGTAAAAAAAGTGGAACGAATGTCAATGAGGAAATATACTCTCGGACAGTTCAACCGTAGACCTGGAAACGTAAGAGCGATCACCATACCACAACAAGTATGTATCCGCTTGAAGGCTAGAGAGTCAGGTTATGTATTGAAGTATAAGTTTATACTTTTCACAATCTTTACAAAACAATAGTGACAACCACAACAATAATGAGTTAGAAAAGGATAACAAGCTGGAAATGTAAACACTTATTTGGAGAGATATATGGGTGTTGTTTAAGCCTATGTAAATAAGTCTTTTGATAGAGGCCAGATGCCGCTCAATCGAGATTGGTCTGCATCCATCACCTTGGCAGAGGTCTATCCAGTAGTCAGAAGCGGACGGGAAGTAAAAGCAATTCTATTCCATAAAAGCAATTGCTAGGCTGTGCGATCGCACCTAGCCCCTCTGCATTGACGACTTTCGCCTCATAGATATTCTGTAAAATTCAACTTTAATTAATGATGACTCCTATCAATAAAGCAGAAATTCCCGTATCCAATCCAGAACAGCAACTTATAAGCGAAGAGATTTTAACAGAGGCACAACGAAATCAAATATTAAACGAGTGCAATAACACCACAACAGAGTATCCTCGCGATAAATGTATCCACCAGCTATTCGAGGAACAGGTAGAACAGACGCCAGACGCTGTGGCTGTGGTTTTTGAAGGCGAGCAACTGACGTATCGAGAATTGAACGCTAGGGCCAACCAGTTGGCGCATTATCTGCAAACGTTGGGCGTTGGGCCAGAAGTTTTGGTGGGAATTTGTGTAGAACGATCGTTTGAGATGATAGTGGGACTGTTGGGTGTCCTCAAAGCTGGTGGTGCTTATGTCCCGCTTGACCCAAACTATCCCTCCTCTCGATTGGCTTTTATGCTAGAAGACTCCTCTGTACCGGTGCTGCTAACTAAAGCGCATCTGGCTGGAAAGCTTCCCTCACACTCAGAGCGTATCGTCTACTTCGACTTTGACTGGGAAGAAATTCTCCAACAAAGCAAGGATAACCCTAGCAGTAGCGTTACACCTGACAACCTAGCCTACGTTATTTACACATCTGGGTCTACAGGAAAACCCAAAGGCGTTTTAATCGAACACAGGTCGCTAGTCAATTACACAATCGCGGCGAGTGCTGAATATGAAATAGAGAAGCGCGATCGCATTCTCCAGTTCTCCTCGATTAGTTTTGATGCTAGTGTCGAAGAAATCTACACCAGCTTGACATCAGGTGCAACACTGGTGTTGCGTACTGATTCCATGCTGGACTCAGTTGGTGGATTTTTGGAAAAGTGCAGGAGTTGGAACTTAAGCGTCATAAGTTTACCGACAGCCTACTGGCACGAACTGACAGCAAGATTGAGCCAAGAAACCTTAGTACTCCCGCCATCATTACGCTTGATAATCATTGGCGGAGAAAAAGCACTTCCCGAACGATGGAAAATTTGGCAGCAGTCTGTGGGGCAACAAGCGCGTTTGGTAAATACTTACGGCCCAACAGAAGCCACTGTAGTGGCAACAGTATACGATTTATCAGCAGCCAATCCAGCATCAACAGAAGTGCCGATCGGTCGTCCAATTTCTAATGTGCAGATTTATATTCTAGATCAGTATCAACAACCCGTACCAATTGGCGTTCCAGGAGAATTGCACATTGGCGGTGATGGTTTAGCACGAAGCTATTTAAACCGTCCTGCTCTAACTCAAGAACGGTTTATTCGCAATCCCTTTAGTAACGAACCCTCTTCTCGCCTCTACAAAACAGGTGACTTAGCCCGCTATCTACCAGACGGCAATATCGAATACCTCGGTCGCCTTGACAATCAGGTGAAACTACGTGGTTTTCGCGTT
Source organism: Aerosakkonema sp. BLCC-F183 (assembly GCF_041929145.1). Classification (NCBI taxonomy): domain Bacteria; kingdom Bacillati; phylum Cyanobacteriota; class Cyanophyceae; order Aerosakkonematales; family Aerosakkonemataceae; genus Aerosakkonema; species Aerosakkonema sp. BLCC-F183. The sequence goes on from NZ_JBHFNU010000084.1 coordinate 3,792, forward strand.
GAACTTGGAGAGATTGAGACAGTGCTAAGCGCTCATCCAACAGTAGAGACGGTAGTGGTAATAGATCGGGAAGACATACTAGGCGAAAAACGTTTGGTTGCTTATATAGTTCCCAAAAAAGACGAAATTAACCAAGTGTCTGCCAAAACTATGCGGAACTACTTGGCTGACCATTTGCCAGATTACATGATTCCCAGTGCCTTCGTCACTTTGCCAGCATTGCCAATAACACCTAACGGGAAAATCGATCGCCGTGCTTTACCCGCCCCCTCTGGCAGAGGAAGCGAACTGGAAGAAAATTTTGTCGCACCTCGCACTCCAATTGAGGAGGTACTGGCTGGAATTTGGGCCGAAGTGCTGAGGGTGGAACGGGTTGGCATTGACGATAACTTCTTAGAATTGGGCGGACATTCTTTGCTAGCTATCCAGGTGATTTCGCGAGTGCGCGACGCATTGGGGGTAGAGTTGCCACTGCGCTGTCTGTTTGAAACGCCTACCGTAGCTCAATTGGCACAGTATGTGGGGACACTTCAAAAGCATGGCTCCCAATTCCTAATTCCGCCTATCCAACCCGTCGAGCGAACCGAGAACCTGCCTCTGTCTTTTGGTCAAGAGCAACTGTGGATACTTCATCAACTCGCACCAGATACTCCCGTTTATAACGAACCTTCAACCATTCGCCTGCCGGGGAATGTCAACGTAGCAGCCCTGGAAAAAGCCCTCAATGAGATTGTCAAACGTCACGAAATACTGCGGACAACTTATAAGGTGGTTGATGGGCAACCCATACAAGCGATCGCCCCATCCTTAACCCTACCCCTTCCAGTAGTTGACTTGCGCTCTCTTCCGGCATCATTGCGAGAGCCAGAAGCTTTGCGGCTGGCGACACAAGAAGCACGGCTACCCTTCGACCTCACTTCTGAACCGCTGCTGCGTGCTACTTTAATGCAGCTTGATGAAACAGATTACAGGTTATTCTTGGTCGCGCACCACATTATAGACGATGGCATTTCCTCTTTTAGTATTTTCCTTCCCGAACTGCAAATTCTTTATGAAGCCTTTTGTGCTGGTCTCCCCTCACCGCTAAAAGAACTCCCTATCCAGTATGCAGACTTTGCTGTGTGGCAGCGCCAATGGCTCCGCTCAGAAGTGCTGGAACCTCAGATTGTTTACTGGAAGCAGCAGCTAGCCGACCTGCCCGTGCTACAGTTGCCCACAGCTCGTCCGCGAGCAGCAAGTCGATCGTTTAGAGGGTCTCGGCAATGTCTGGCGCTATCTAAGAACTTGACGGACGAACTATTGGCGCTCTCGCGGCGTGAAGGGGTAACACTGTTTATGACGCTATTGGCAGCGTTCAAAACATTGCTATACCGCTATACGGGAGCGGATGACATTCCTGTAGGTACTGCTACCGGAAGCCGCAACCGACCCGAGATTGATGGGTTGATCGGTTTTTTTGTCAACACTCTCGTGCTGCGGACAGATTTATCGGGGAATCCTAGTTTCCTTGAGCTATTAAAGCGGGTGCGGGAAGTTACTTTAGAGGCAGACGCTCACCGCGACTTGCCATTTGAACATCTGGTGCAAATACTGCAACCAGAACGTTCTTCCAACCAGAACCCCCTATTCCAGGTCTCTTTAGTCCTCCAACCTCCGATGCCAGCCCTTGATTCAGGTTGGAACATCAGTCAGTTGGATGTGGATACTGGTACGGCTAAGTTCGATCTAACCCTGGAATTAGATGAAAGACCAGAAGGTATTATTGGGCGGATTGAGTACAGTACGGATTTATTTGATGCCAGCACAATTTCTCGCCTGATCGGGCATTTCCAGGCTCTATTAGAAGGAGTTGTTGCTAATCCTAATGCGCGAATTTCTGAGTTGCCTGTACTCACAGAAGCAGAACGTCACCAGCTATTAGTCGAGTGGAACAATACTACAACAGAATATCCTTTTGATAAATGTATCCATCAGTTGTTTGAAGAACAGGTAGAGCATACACCGGATGCGGTAGCAGTGGTTTTTGAAGGCAAGCAACTAACTTATCGAGAATTGAATGCAAAAGCGAATCAGTTGGCACATTACTTGCAAACTTTAGGAGTTAAACCAGAAGTTTTAGTTGGCATTTGCGTCGAACGTTCCTTGGAAATGCTAGTTGGTTTATTGGGTATCCTCAAAGCAGGTGGTGCTTATGTACCCATAGACCCTGCTTATCCATCTGAGCGCATCGCCTATATCCTTGATGATTCGCAACTATCAGTTTTATTAACTCAAAAACAACTGATTACCTCGTTACCAAAGCATCAAACACAAGTAATTTGCTTAGATTCCGATTGGGAAGAAATCTCTACTGAAAGTGACCTTCCTCCTATCACTACCGTGACACCGGAGAACTTGGCTTATGCCATTTACACTTCCGGCTCAACTGGAAAACCCAAAGGAGTTTTGATTCCCCATTCAGGGCTGTTAAATCTAGTTTTCTGGCATCAACGCATCTTGGAAATAACATCATCAGACCGGACTACTCAACTAGCTGGAACCGCATTCGATGCTTCTGTGTGGGAAATGTGGCCTTACTTAGCATCGGGAGCAAGTATTTATTTAGTTAAGCCAGACATTCTCCTCTCTCCAGAAAAACTCCGCGACTGGGTAGTTGAGAGAAAAATAACCATTACTTTTGTCCCTACCCCAATCGCAGAAAAGCTGTTGTCTCTGCAATGGCCCTGTGACGGAGCTTTACGAATTATGCTGACAGGTGGAGATAAGCTTCATCAGTATCCATCAGCTTCAATTCCCTTCAATATAGTCAATAACTACGGGCCAACTGAGAACACTGTGGTCACAACATCTGGATTGGTTGTCTGCGATCGCACAGATAATTCGTTGCCTCATATTGGTCGTCCGATTGACAACACTCAAATTTATATTCTCGATCGCTATCTCCAACCCGTTCCCATCGGCGTCCCCGGAGAACTACACATTGCCAGCTTTGGGTTAGCGCGAGGCTACCTAAACCGTCCTGATTTAACCCAAGAAAAATTCATCCCTAACCCTTTTAGCAATCAACCCTCTGACCGCCTGTACAAAACAGGTGATTTAGCCCGCTATTTACCAGACGGTAACATCGAATTCCTCGGTCGTATCGACAACCAAGTAGAAATTCGCGGCTTCCGTATCGAATTAGGCGAAATTGAAGCGGTATTGAGCCAGCATCCCGATGTAAGAGAAACTGTGGTTATCGCCACAGAGAACGTTGCAGGTAATAAGCAATTAGTGGCTTATGTTGTCCCGCATAACAAACCAGAACCTGCCATTACTGATTTGCGCCACTTCCTCAAACAGCAACTGCCCGATTATATGGTTCCCAGCGCTTTTGTTGTGCTGGAAGCACTACCCCTGACACCCAATGGTAAAGTAGACCGTCGCGCTCTACCCGCCCCCGAAAAGCGGAGCGAATTGGAAGAGTCTTTTGTCGCCCCACGCACTCCAATTGAAGCAATATTAGCCAATATTTGGGAGAACATCCTTTCAATTGATTCTGTGGGCGTTTACGGCAATTTCTTTGAGCTGGGAGGGCATTCCTTATTAGCCACTCAAGTGATTTCTCGGGTGCGTGACACCTTGGCCATCGAATTACCACTGCGGAGTTTGTTTGAAGCCCCCACGATTGCCGAATTCGCTGCGCGGGTTGAGAATTTGCTCAAGCATGGACAATCTGTACAAGCTCTGCCTCTTGTGCCAATTCCCAGGCCAGAGCCTATTCCGCTATCTTTTGCTCAAGCGAGGTTGTGGTTCCTCGACCAGTTACAGCCAGACAGTGCGTTTTACAACATCCCGCTGGCATTGCGCCTAAACGGAATGCTCAATATAGCGGCTTTAGAAAACAGCATCAATGAAATTATAAGGCGGCATGAAGCCTTACGCACCAACTTCACGGCAGTAGAAGGTCAACCCGTCCAAGTTATTGCCTCAACTCGCAATTGTCAGCTACAAGTGGTCAACCTCTTACATTTGCCTGAAACCGATCGAGAAATCGAGGCACAACAATTGGCTCTAGCTGAAGCGAATCGACCTTTTAACTTGGAACGAGAACCTTTACTCAGAGGTACGTTGCTACAGTTAGGTGAAACAGAATACGTCTTACTACTGACTATGCACCACATTATTTCAGATGGTTGGTCGCTAGGCGTATTCGTAAAAGAATTAACTGAATTTTACACAGCCTTCTGCTGTGGAAAGTCTCCAAGTTTACCAGAGTTACCAATACAATATGCTGACTTTGCCCTTTGGCAGCGGCAGTGGTTAACTGGAGAAAGAGTAGAAATCGAGCTTAATTACTGGCAGCAACAACTATTAGACGCTCCAGCCTTATTAGAATTACCGACAGACCGACCGCGAAGATCTATTCAAACCTTCAGAGGGGCGCATCAATCGTTTACGATTTCCCAAGATTTGAGTTTTGCACTCGTTGGTTATAGCAAGCGAACAGGAGTCACTTTATTTATGCTGCTATTGGCAGCATTTCAAACCTTGCTTTATCGTTATACAGGGCAAGATGACATTGTAGTGGGTACGCCAGTCGGTGGTCGCAATCAACAGGAAATCGAAGGGCTGATTGGCTTTTTTGTCAATACTTTAGTGTTGCGTGCTGACCTGTCGGGCAATCCTACTTTTGAACAATTACTCAATCGAATTCGGGAAGTAGCGCTCGGCGCTTATGCCCATCAAAACCTGCCCTTTGAGCAGTTAGTAGAGGCATTACATCCCACGCGAGATTTAAGCTATACACCACTATTTCAAGTGATGTTTGCCTTTGATGATGCTAGTGTTCCTTCTTTTGAACTGCCTGAGTTAAGGGTAAGCTCATATCCCGTAGAAATTGGCACAGCTAAGTTTGACCTGACCCTATCAATGGAGAATACGGCTTCTGGATTGATGGGAGTGTGGGAATACAATACTGACCTGTTTGATGGGGCCACTATCGCTCGGATGACAGGTCATTTCCAGACTTTACTAGAAGCGATCGCAATCAATCCACAACAGAAGATTTCTGAATTGCCCCTGCTGACAGAAGCTGAGCGCCACCAACTATTAGTTGAGTGGAATAACACTGGGGCTGAGTATCCCCAGGATAGGTGCATCCATCAGTTGTTTGAAGAACAAGTTGAGCGATCGCCCGACGCTGTGGCCGTGGTTTTTGAAGGGAAACAACTAACTTATCAAGAATTGAATACAAGAGCGAATCAGTTAGCACATTACTTACAAGCTTTAGGAGTAAAACCCGAAGTTTTAGTAGGAATTTGTATAGAGCGTTCCCTTGAGATGATTGTAGGACTCTTAGGCATCCTCAAAGCAGGAGGTGCTTATGTTCCCATAGACCCTGCTTATCCATCTAAACGCATCGCATATATGCTTGATGATTCGCAACTAGCAGTTCTATTAACTCAACAAAAACTGGTTGCCTCTTTACCAAAACATCAAGCACAAGTAATTTGCTTAGATTCTGATTGGGGAGAAATTTATAAGGAAAGTGAACTTCCTACAACTAGCACAGCAACAGCAGAAAACTTGGCTTACGTTATTTACACCTCTGGGTCAACAGGTCACCCGAAAGGAGTTGAAGTTGTTCATCGTGGTGTTAATCGTCTTTTATTTGGCATAAATTACGTTCATCTTGATGCCACACAAAGATTTCTCCAGATAGCTCCTATTTCTTTTGATGCTTCTACATTTGAGATTTGGGGAGCTTTGTTGCACGGTGCTACATGCGTTCTTTTTCCAGGAAATATTCCTACCGCTAAAAGCCTGAGCCATGAACTTTATAAACATGGTATTACTATTCTATGGCTAACCGCTGCTTTGTTTAACGCAATCGTTAATGATGACCCACAAACCTTATCAGCAATTAAACAGCTACTAATTGGTGGGGAAGCACTTTCAGTTCCTCACGTCAGAAAAGCTCTCTCAACTCTGCCATTGTCACAAATTATTAATGGATATGGTCCAACAGAAAGTACAACTTTTACTTGTTGTTACGCTATCCCCAAACAACTTGAGACAACCTTAGAATCAATTCCTATCGGTCGTCCTATTGCTAACACCCAAATCTATATCTTAGACAAACATCTACAAGCAGTACCAGCGGGTGTTTCAGGAGAAATCTACATCGGTGGCGATGGGTTAGCCAGAGGCTACCTCAACCGCCCTGAATTGACCAAAGAGAAATTCATTGCCAGTCCATTTGATAACTCAAAATTGTATAAAACAGGTGACTTAGCTCGTTATCTCCCAGACGGCAACATCGAATACTTGGGACGGATTGACAATCAAGTAAAAATACGCGGTTTCCGCATCGAATTAGGCGAAATTGAGGCAGCGATCGCACAACATCCAGCTATCAAAGAAACTGTAGTTATAGCCAGAGATTTCGCTACAGACAACAAGCAATTAGTGGCTTATATTGTCCCACATCAAGAAAAAACACCCACCATTAATGAATTGCGCCATTTCCTTAAACAGCAATTGCCTGATTACATGATACCGAATGCTTTTGTTGTGCTGGAGACACTACCACTGACCCCCAATGGTAAAGTAGACCGCAAATCATTGCCACTACCAGATATCAATAGTTTGATTCAAAAAGCAGATTTTGTAGCTCCTGGGACTCCTACAGAAAAATTGGTAGCATCCATTTGGGCTGAGGTCTTGCGAGTAGAAAAAGTGGGAATAAATGATAACTTCTTTGAATTAGGTGGACATTCTTTACTAGCCACTAAACTAATCGCGCAAGTGAAAGAAATTTTTTTGGTGGAAGTCCCATTATCTAAGTTTTTTGAATTTCCTAATGTAGCCAGCCTTTCTAGCTACATTGATGCAATTTCTTGGGCAACCAAAAGTTGGGTAACTAGCAAGAATACAGTTAAACGAGAAGAAGAGGAATTTTGATGAGTACAATTGAGTTTATTAATTATCTCCGCAAGTTGGACATTAACCTGTCTGTTGAAGGCGAGCGCCTGCGTTGTAACGCTCCTGAAGGAACTCTTACTCCCACTTTAAGGTCAGAAATTAGCGATCGCAAAGCTGAGATTATCTCGTTCTTGCAACAAGCCAATCTTCAAACTAATATTACTGCGATCGCTCCTATATCCAGAACAGAAAACAACACCTTTCCTCTTTCCTTTACTCAAGAGGGACTTTGGTTCCTCTACCAACTACAACCTAACAGTCCCTTCTATAATATTCCTCTTCACTTGCATTTTAGCGGTCAACTCAATATTGCTGCCTTGGAATCGAGCTTACAATTATTGCTCGCTCGCCATGAAATCTTACGCGCTAACTTTATTACCATACATGGAAACCCTGCTCAAGTCATAAATCCGACTAGAGATTTTTCTTTACCAGTCGTTGATTTGCGTTCTTTGTCAGCCAGTGAAAGAGATTTAGAATATCAAAAATTAGTTTCTATTGCAGCCAGCTATATATTTAATCTGGAAGAAGAGCTTTTACTGTGGGCAAAATTAGTTCAGCTAACCCCAACAAAAAATGTTTTATTGTTAACAATTCATCATATTATTTTTGATGGTTGGTCTGTCAATGTTCTTCTTCAAGAAATCACAAAAATTTACTCGGATTTAGTTGAATATGGTAAACCAAGCCTCCCCCAAATAAATCTTCAATATGTAGATTTTGCAGTGTGGCAACAGCAATGGTTACAGAGAGAAGTTTTAGAATCTCTACTCGCTTACTGGCAGCAAAAACTAGCTCTAATGCCAGCATTGTTAGAATTACCAACAGATCTTCCCCGACCAGCAGTACAATCATTTCGCGGAAAAACGCAAGTTTTCACCATTGAGCCAAGTATTAGTGAAGCACTTGTACGGTTGAGTCAGCAGCAGGAAGTAACGCTCTTTATGTTGCTCCTCACAGCATTTAAAGTATTACTCTATCGCTACACGAATCAAACTGATATTGTGGTTGGTTCCCCAGTGGCTAATCGTCAGCACCCTCAAACCCAAGGAATGCTGGGCCTCTTTGTGAATACTTTAGTGCTACGCACAGATTTATCAAATAATCCTACCTTTCTGGAGTTATTACAACAAGTAAAACAAGTTGTTTTAGAAGCTTACGCTCATCAAGAATTACCATTTGATAAGTTAGTCGAAGCATTACATCCAGAGCGAAATTTAAGCTATTCACCTTTATTTCAAATAGATTTTGCTTTAGAATATGAGTCTATTGCTGCTATTAAGCTTAAAGATTTAACAATTACCCTATCTAATCCTGAAACAAATTATACAGCTAAATTTGATTTAAGCTTATCGTTGCAGAAAACAGAGCAGGGTTTAACAGGAGGATTTGAATATAGTACAGACTTATTTGATGCCGCGACCATTGCCGGAATGATAGAGCATTGGCAAACGTTGTTGGGGGGTATTGTAGCGAATCCAGAACAAAAGCTATCAGATTTACCTATTTTGACGGCGATTGAAAAACACAGATTATTAGGAGAGTGGAATCAAACCCAACAAGAGTATCCAAAGAATCTATCTATTCATCAATTATTTGAAACACAAGTAGAACAAACACCAGATACCGTAGCAGTAATTTTTAAAGACGAACAGCTAACCTACCGAGAACTAAACACTAAGGCTAACCAGTTAGCACACCATTTACAAGCATTGGGGGTAAAACCAGAAACACTGGTAGGTATCTGTGTTGAACGTTCTCTTGAGATGATAATAGGACTATTAGGTATTCTCAAAGCGGGCGCTGCTTATGTCCCCATAGACCCTGCGTATCCGTCTGAGCGAAAGGTTTTTATACTGGAAGACTCCTCTGTGCCAGTGCTGCTTACCCAATTCCGGTTTGTTGAGTCTCTTCCTCAACATCAGGCACAAGTTGTTTGCCTGGACTGTGATTGGGAAGAAATTTCCCGATACAGCCAGGAAAACCCTATCCACAAGCTAATGCCCGATAATCTAGCCTACGCCATTTACACTTCAGGGTCTACAGGGCAGCCAAAAGGAGTTCTGGTTTCGCATCAGGCATTAGTCAACCACAGTTTCTTCATTGCCAAACACTATGATTTGCAAGTAACAGATAGGGTTTTACAGTTTACTTCCATTAGCTTTGATGTAGCAGCAGAAGAGTTATTCCCAACTTGGATTGGTGGGGGTGCTGTCGTTCTCCGACCCAGTTCAAATCCTCCAAATATTGCAGAGTTTCAGGAATTAATAAACCGGGAAAAGTTGAGTGTTGTTAATATACCTGCCTCTTACTGGCATGAATGGGTATCTGTTCTGGAAAGCTCAGAAATTCAATTACCTTATTCGTTACGATTAGTTGTAGTTGGTAATGAAAAAATTTCCCCAGATAAATTGATAAATTGGCAGAAAATAGTAGGGAACCGCATCCGTTGGCTCAATGCCTATGGACTGACTGAAACTACAATTACATCTACAATTTACGAACCTGATATCTGGCAAGAGAAAAACTCGGCAGATATTAAAGCTGTACCTATAGGCCGTCCTATTGCCAATACACAAGTATATGTGCTAGACACTCATCTACAGCCTGTTCCTATTGGCATTCCGGGCGAACTTTATATTGGTGGTGATGGCTTAGCACGAGGCTATTTAAACCGTCCAGATTTAACTCAACAGCGGTTTATTCCCAACCCTTTTAGCAATCAACCCGGTTCTTACCTCTACAAAACAGGAGATTTAGTTCGCTACTTGCCAGATAGCAACCTCGAATTTGTTGGTCGGACCGATCATCAGGTAAAGATTAGCGGTTTTCGCATTGAACTAGGGGAAATTGAGTCAGTTCTGAGCCAGCATCTTAACGTGCGAGAAGTTGTAGCGATCGACAGAGAAGATGTGCTAGGAGACAAGCGTTTAGTAGCTTATATAGTGTCTAACCTCTTTCCAGAACGACTACCTTATCAAACTGGGTGCTTAGTAGAACTGAGTAATAGTACGCAACTCCTAATGCAAACTATAGATATTTCTCTTACTGGTGTTGGTTTGATAGGGAAGTTAGATGCCGCACCAGGACAAGAGATTCACTTGCAACTCCAACTACCAAGTAATTTGTTAGACTCACCCTTAAAAGGGAGAATTGCTTGGCATCAAGAACAACAAACAGGTGTGCAACTAATACTAACGCCCGAAATCCAATCTCTTTGGCATCAAACTTACCAATATTTACTCGAAAGTAGCGCTATAGTGACCAGCCTACAAAGAATACTCGCGGGCAATCTCCGTAATTTTATTAAACAAAAACTACCATCTTACATGGTGCCATCTAGCTTTGTGCTATTAGAAGCTATGCCATTAACACCAAACGGCAAAGTAGATCGTCGCAAGCTACCAGTACCTACAGAAAATCCAAGCGAAATGGTAAACCATAAGAGCGCTCCTCGTACCTCTACAGAAATTAGGGTTTCTCAGATTTGGGCAAAAATACTTAATTTAAAGCAAGTAGGAATTGATGATAATTTCTTTGAACACGGTGGGAATTCTCTATTAGTCGTTAGGCTGCTGTCTCAGTTAAGTCAAGTCTTTGACATAAATTTACCTGTGCGTTGCTTGTTTGAATTTCCTACCGTAGCTGGTATTGCTCAATTTATTGATAAGATTAGTCAGCTAGAAACAATCGATAATCTGGCAGAAAATATTCTCGATTTAAGTGCTGAAGCCGTTCTGGAAGAGGAAATTCGACCCCAATCGCTAACTTTTAATGAAGTTAGCGAACCCAAATGTATTTTCCTAACAGATGCAACAGGATTTGTCGGCAGTTATTTACTTTATGAATTGCTTCAGCAGACGACGGCTGATATATATTGTTTGGTTAATGCCTCTAATTCGGATGAAGCCAAAAACAGGTTGCCAACTCAACTTGAATTTTATTCTCTCTGGCAGTCAAGCTTCAGTTCGAGAATTATTCCTGTAATTGGAAATTTATCTCAACCCCTTTTAGGCATTACTACTACGGAATTTGAAAGTTTAGCTAATCAGATTGATGTCATCTATCACACTGGGGAATGCAATAATGTTATCTATCCATACTCAGCATTAAAAGCAATTAATGTGACGGCAACTCAAGACGTTCTCAGGTTAGCTAGCCAAATCAAAATCAAGCCCGTACATTTTATTTCTACTCTTGGCGTGTTCTATTCACCTCACTATTTTCAGCGTCAGCTAATTGCTGAATCAGACCCTCTCGATTGTAGCCAAGGATTGACTAGCGGCTATGGTCAAAGTAAATGGGTAGCAGAAAAATTAATGATGATGGCTCGTGAAAGGGGACTTCCTGTGTGTATATACAGGCTAGGTCGTATTTCAGGAAACAGCCAAACGGGTACAGTAGCTACAGATGATTGGCTATTTAAAATGATTAAAGGGTGTATCCAACTTGGTATCTCCCCTGAGTTAGAAATGATGGTAGAAATGATTCCTGTAGACTATGCAAGCAAAGCTATTGTTTGCATATCACAAGCCAAATCATCCTTGGGAAAAGCTTTTCATATCACCAATCATTCTCAGATATCTTGGGAAGCTCTAACAAATTGGATACAAAGCTTTGGCTATCCTGTCAAACAAATTTCATTTGAAGAGTGGCACAAAGAACTGATTCATCATCTAAAGGATTTTCCCGAAAATGCTCTTAATTCTCTGTTACCCTTATTTCCTGAAGAATCTAGCTCTCAAAAAATTGAATTTAAATTTGACAACCAAAATACGCTAGAAGCTTTATCTGGAACTGAAATTTATTGCCCGTCCCTCAATGCAGAGTTACTCAATATCTATTTTTCTTATTTTTTAAATATAGGATTTTTGAGTGCGCCAGAGTCAACTACTGCTGTATAATTATGCGATTCCATATATTCCGCGAAATGCGCGTTTTTCTTCTCGTTTGGTTCGGGCAACTGGTATCCCTAATTGGGTCGGGTCTGACTAGCTTTGCTCTGGGAGTTTGGGTGTATCAGCGTACAGGTTCAGTCACCCAATTTTCTCTGATTTTGCTATTTGCTATGCTGCCCACTATCTTGATTTCTCCAGTAGCTGGTGCAATAGTTGACCGATGGAATCGACGTTGGTGTATTATTCTGTCTGACTCCGGTGCGGGGATAACTACGGTGGCGATCGCCCTCTTACTCGCACTAGGCAAACTTGAAATCTGGCACATATATTTTGCTGTCAGCCTTAGTTCTGTCTGCAAAGCCTTTCAGTTGCCCGCTTACACAGCTTCCACCTCTTTATTAGTACCGAAAAAAGACCTACCTCGCGCCACTGGTATGGTTCAGTCAGCACAAGCGTGCGCCCAACTCATCTCTCCCCTGCTGGCTGGAGTTTTGCTAGGAATAGTCCAGCTTACTGGTGTTATTTTAATTGACTTTGCCACCTTCTTGTTTGCCCTCATTACTCTTTTACTCGTTCGCTTTCCTGATGCTAAAACTGCTGCACCTGCAAAAGAGGAGAAAATTTCTCTGTGGCGCGAAACCATTGAAGGCTGGACTTATATTATTGTTCGACCCGGACTTTTAGCGCTGTTAATTATATTCGCGATCAATAATTTTGTTTTTGGGCTGATTGAGGTTTTATTCACGCCGCTGGTACTTTCATTTACTTCTGTCATAGTTCTCGGAACCATTCAGTCTGTTGGGGGTGCAGGAATGCTGCTGGGGGGCGTGGTGATGAGTATGTGGGGAGGTCCGAAACCTTTGATTCGGGGCGTATTTGGTTTTGTATTTCTCGCTCAACTATGCGTTTTAGCATTTGGGCTACGCACTTCTACTACACTTTTCGCCCTGGCTAACTTCTTGTTTTTCTTTAGTTTACCTTTTATCAATGGCTGGTGCGACGCTATTTTGCTCCGAAAAGTCGCTCCCAATATTCAAGGTCGGGTTTTTGCCACAATTAATATGATTTGTTTCTCGTGCATTCCCCTCGCTTATGTTGTAGCTGGCCCCTTAGCCGAGCGCATCTTTGAACCTTTAATGGCGGCTAATGGTTTATTAGCAGGAAGCGTGGGAAAAATCATTGGTGTGGGGCCAGGTCGCGGTATTGGTCTGCTATTTATCACGATGGAAATTATCGTTATCGTTGTGACTGTTGTCGCTTACCGATATCCTCGCTTGCGCTTTGTGGAAGATGAACTGCCGGATGCGATCGAATAGTCAATGCTTTCATAGTGTAGGTAGTGAACGATCGGTCACACTTATCGATCTCCACATCTAGTTGCAGAACCTTAATTTTAGGTCAACCCATATTCAGTATAATTTGTCAAGCAATTTATTAGATGCGATCGCTCTGGGTGCAGGTAGTCGTCACCAATAATATGCGATCGCTGACCTCTTTCGCTTGACGAGCAAAAACACTTAACCCAAATTAGCAGATTTGTTTGCTGTGCGTCCTGTTTCGTTACGCGATCGCCCTACACGCTAGGTAGGTAGGAAACTTTATTGTTGAGATAAATATTTTTTCCAAAGCGCTGACGCGCTTTATTAGTAAGCTAATAACATCAAATATTGTATATACAAATCCCTCCAATAGTTAAATCAAAATTTACAAAACTTTTTATACAAACAGATTCCAGCAATGCTTTAATCCTCCAGATGAACACTAGCTCATCAATATCTCAAAAACTACTCGATACCCTAAAAATTCTCCCACCTCATTGGCGCATAGTTCCCGTTAATCACAACAAACAACCACTGGGATACGCATGGCAACAATACCCTTTATCACCGCTTCAAATGATTAGAGATCTGGCTGATCAAGGCTATATTGCAGTACTAGGAAAAGCTCGCCAGCCTTACTACGTAACTCCCCCTGGCATAGGACTGCTGTGCGGTCAAACAGAAACAGAATTCTTACTAGCACTCGATCTTGATGGTAACAGTGCAATAGCTTTAGTTGACCAACTATCTCGCGGTCAAGGTTTACCTTCTACTGTCGCCTTCACTTCTGGAAGAGAGGGGAGAGCACAGTATCTATTCACACTTCCTTCTTTTCCAAAGATGTTCAAATCACGCCGAATTACCACAGCCCCAGGTGAAGCCCTGGAACTTCGTGGCGAGGGACATCAATCAGTTCTCCCCCCATCGCCCCATCCCCTAACAGGTCATTACCGCTGGATTCACAGACCCGATACCACCCCGGTAGCACCAGCACCCGATTGGATCGTAGAACTGCTTAATGCACCCCAAGCAGAACTGCAAAAATCAAAAGGATTCAAAACGATTGCCCCAGTTTGCGATCGCAAATCCATCTTAGTTGGCCCATCAAGAAATACCTGTACAACCAGCATTACACTCGCCCGACTACTGCTAGAGGTAATCCATCCACACTATGCAGACAACTATCGATCGTGGATTTTTATCGGTATGGCACTCAAATACATCAGTAATTCTCTCCTACCAGACTGGGATACATGGAGCCAACTAAGTAGCAAATACCAACCAGGTGAATGCCAATACAAGTGGTCAAGTTTTAGAGGCTTTGGAGTCACCGATCGCACCCTACATTACTACGCTCATCACTCATAATTCATGTCCCCAAATCACAATCCATACTCCTTAAACGACGACCAAAATCGCCTGCATTTTCTCAATTTAAACTACGAATTACTCGCTGCCGTTGGTTGGCAAGGCTACCTAGAAGAAGGTCGAGGATGTGTAGCAATTGATAACAGTTCCCACAACCAACTATCATCCAGAAAACTTGACAAACAACCCCGCTGGAACTTAGATACTCTTTTGGGCTTTTACATAGGCGAAAAAAGCAATAACTTCCAAGCTTTACTAGGAGGAAAATGGCCAGACACAGAAACAGCACGCCGGGTGGCTGAATACGATCCTAATTGGAAAGTATTAGTCTTAGTTTGGTTTGGAGGAAACAACGGAGACTTTTTAATCCAAGGTATTTCAATTCCCCAACTACCTCCACCGCTTTGTTACCAACAACTACTCCCGCGTCTAAAAGAATTTATCGTTTCTCCAGTATAAGCGAGAGTACATAGCGCTGACGCGCTTGGCATCAATGGTGTTTCCTAACTTCTTTCATTCTCCATTGATGCCAAATTTCTCAATATGTCTCTTACCAACCAAAGCGGGAATCAATCGATTCATATTAACACGAATTTGTCAAGCTTTTCCTTATCCATTCCCACCATTCTTTCCCAACAAAACACAACCGCAGTCACCAATAAAGTAATAAAAGTTTTAGCTCCCATAAAACTCACATCTCCCACAACACCTTTTCATAAGGGAACCCTAGTAACCAATGGCAATAACTTTGGTATAGTTAACAAAATTATACCAGAGTCGCCAACTTCTATCCAAATTTATTGGTGGTCAACTAAAACTGAGAAAATTGAGCTAAAATTTTGGTATTCTTTAGATAATTTAAGGGTGCTAAAAATAGAGCCATTAGCTTTATTTATTCCTCAAAAAACCTTTCTCTCCATCCCAGCAGGCACTTTGGTACTTACAGAAAACAATGAACTATTCCAATGGGCAGAAACACTATTCTGGCTAAAAGAAATCAATGCAGATGGTTATCACTTGCTCAATCAATCTGAAGAATGGCTTTTCCCCCTCGAAAATTTCCCAGGTATCCCTTTCGCCTGTGTGAACGAACTACCCTCAAGAGCAGTTCTAGAAGCAGCTAATCGTCTAAATTACCATCAACTCAAAATCTTGATTTCTCTAGGGTTATCTCTCAACTCTCCAGCAGATATTCTCGAACAACTTTACAACAATCCAGAAATTGAATTTCATCTAAGAAATCAGGTAGATCGCAGTGAATACTTGCAAGGTGAAGACTATCTCCAAACAGATAAATACGCTGCATGGAAAACTGCCTTTTCCTCCCACTTAGAGGAAAAGAAAACTACAATCGGAATGTTTGGTTTTAAAACAGGCGATCGCACAGTCCAATCTATTCCCAAAACAGTTAACCGATCGCACAATAACCGTCATAGTACCTACGATTATCAATTTGGCACTGTAGTAGACCTAGAGCCTCGATCGGACAAACCAGTATCAATCCAGTGGGAACATGAGGAAAGCACAGATAACTATAGTCTACCAGAACTTCAAGAAAATTTCATCAGCCCCATAGTGCTGGTAAAAATATCTGACCAAGTAGGCTATGTTCTGAGTACCGATCGCAAATTTTACCAGGCTATCGTAGGCTTTGCATCAAAATCCATAGCACGTTCTTGGTGGCGAAGAATCAAAAAAGAACTTGGACATTTGAGTGACCTAAAACCAAACTATCATCCTGAAATCCAATACCTAAACAATCAATTGAAAGCCAAGTATTTTTATTTGGCTTCATTTCCCCGCCAAAAAACCCTCAACGCACGACTGCGACATCTGCAAACAGTAGCGAACTGGGACTTAACCAAACATTTGCATAGATAGCAAAAAAATGAATGTAAATTTGCATCTAAATTCATGGTATGCCAGTATCGTTACAACCAGTCCATCCGGTATCTACTGTAACCATTTAGCTGTATGTCTCCTCCTAGAATTACTTACGATTCAAAACAGAGACTCTTGTCACCCAATATTCAGCAGTACTACTGCACTGGCTGATGTCCTCAAAGCACCCATTAATGATGTCAAAAATTCCGTAGATATTTTGCAGAAATTAGGCTTAATCCAAATTGATTATCCCCGTGAACCAGAATTGTTGCTAGCAGGAAGAATTTGCATAAAGCTGAATCAACGTCGAATCTCTAAACTATCCGAAATGAGTGCAATGAACGACCGCAATGGCTACATATACGTAGTGCGTTCCGGGTTAAGTAACCTCTACAAAATCGGTCGCACCACCAACTTCCAAAAACGCCTGAAGACATTGCAGACATCCTGTGCTGTCGAATTAACAGTTGTGAAAACTTTCTTCTCCCGTGATGCAGTGTCTTTAGAAAAAGCGGCACATGACAAATTTGCATATTTCAGACAAAAAGGAGAATGGTTTGAATTAAATTCAGAACAACTAACCCAACTATTATCCTGGTTTGAACATTGCCAATGAAGGAGGCTTTTATGCTTTTATGCAGAAGATAGGAAAGAAAAATATAAATACATTTCCAACCAAATTATGTCAAACTTAGAAACCCAATACGATTTTAACCAGAACACCATCGTCATTCACATTCAGTTATTACCCAAAACTGATTCAGATCGGCCTCGAAATGTGGTAGTAGCTGTAGGCATCAAAAACTCTCCACCTATCATCAACAGCACCACTGTAGAACAGTTAGAACTACCCACTATAGTTAACTCAATGCTATCCCAATTAGAAGCTGAACTCCCTGAAAGAAAAGCGGCGGCGTTGGAGTTAGCAGAGAAACAACAAACTGAAGAAATACCACCGAATTATAAGCAACGAAAAGTGGAAGCACCACCCCCAGTTTCTTCATCCACTCAGACATCCACTACTTCTCCTCAAAAACACCAACTAACTTTGTTCTAAACTATGGCTATAGTCATCCTTGAAGGTCAAAAAATCCCCCTGACTCCCGAACAATCTGCAACAGATGAAAGCATCGTCAATACCTTGCTACCTTTCTATCCAGATGTAGCCAATGCAACTATATCCAGAAAAGTTGTAGGCGATGAAGAACATATAGAAATAGTCAAAAAGGTAGGTACGAAAGGTAATTCCAACCTCATTAAATTCCTCCAAACTGCACCAGAGTCAATTAATCCTGCACTTTCCCTTAGTTGGAAACTTAAACAACTAGAAATTCAGGAGCAATTAACATTAGAAACTCTGGTGAGTATCTCGGAAGAGATTGAAGTAGCTATCGCACAAGGAGAACAAGCAACTAAAGCTACCAACAGTACTATAGCACATTTAACCACTTCTTCCCCCATCCCTTCTAAATATCCAATCCCTAACTTCTAATAATGTCAGTTACAACTGCTGCCATTACACATTTGCGTTCTTGTCAAGTCCCTGTTTCTGTCGGACAGGGACTTGATTATTTAACGCAACTGAGAGAAAGTACGATTTTACTTTCTCTCTACAAAGAAACCTTCCCCGATCAATGGGAAAAATCTATCGCATCTTACTTCCCGCAGGTTTCTAGCTGTCCGTATTCTCCGAGAGAAGTAGAATTTCTAGAATTGGTTGATTCTCAATTATTTCCACTCGGCTTAGATTGCTTTGAATGGGAAGAAAGACTACCTTTTATCCCATTTTGGTCTCTAGAACTCGATTTTTATCAAAGGGAAATAGAAGAATTCGACCTGAGTCAACAATTCTTGATATGTCTGTATGACTCAGCTTATTTACAAGATGATTGGTCTACTCATTTTGGCATAAATCCAGGTTCAGTAATTAGCGCTGAGCGAATTAATTTCGACCAACTCAAGCAGCTATGTAGCTTCGCAGAGGAACCTTTATGCTATCTCTACGAAGCTATTAGTATTATCGACCACAGTACGGGTAGTATTTGGCTTGATGAAACTGAAGAATCTACTTTCTACTTTGAGTGGTCGTCATCAAATCTTTCTATCCTCGCTGCTGATTGGTTATTAGCAGAAGACTTCTGCCAAAAAGCAGAATTACTTTGTCTCTGGTTGAAAGAAAGTAACCAAAATAAACTTGCCACTATCCGCCTTTGGAATGATGCAAAGCCAGCCAAGTTATGACTTTAGCCAACTTAGAAAGTCGGTCGTTGATTAATGCGATCGCACCCAAAGATATCCTCGCTTCCCTCTACATACTTGAAGGACAATATCTACTAAGATACCAACAAGATGACCAAATCTTCACCAAATTCATCTCATCAGAAGCTGTCCGAAATGCGTTCTCTCAATTACCCATTGATTCTGGGTTCCTACCTAGTGGTATCGTCAGGTGGGGAAGCACTACCAAGGGAACTTTCATTGTCAAATTTATTCCGCCATCAAGCAATAATCAACTGACCTTTACTGGGGATAATCAAAATCACGTTTTGTCTATACCGTTACCTGGATTAGTGTTAATGGGTATCGGTCGTCAATATTTCCTTTGGGCGGTAAAAACCAAGCTATTTGATCCAAATGCCCAAGTATTTCACGCACCATTACCCAATATTAATACTTCCGGAGGAATTTGCTTTGGCAACAATCCCATCCCCGATGCTAGCAGTGAGAGTATTGAATTTGTATGGCAATTATTTGGTCGCAGTCCCTTCAATGGCGATAGCGTTGGTGGCAAATCCAAAGCGTTCCCACCAGATATTAGAAAGCAACTAAATTACCTGCACAAACATCAAAAACGGAGTTATCCACTGCGGGATTTAGTTGATTACCCAAGTCGCTACAAAACCCTTGGAGAAATCATAGAATTCATGGTGAAACAAAGTGATGAATCAACTTCCTTTAATTAACTACTTAGTTGCTAAGAAAAAGCCTCTACCTGCCTGCAACGCCTCCATGTACGAATTCATTCTAGCAGGTAATGGAGTTTTTATCCGAGGCATAAGAGATGGATTAAGTGCGATCGCACCACTGGTTGAATGTAACATCCCCGGATTAGAGAAAATCGAACCTGAGTTTCATCTCGAATATCCTCTGGTTCCTGGTGAATTGCTAGAAGAAATCTGGCGACTTTCTCAACAAGCAGCACCCAATGAAATACTCTTTCATTTGTGCTACGAACAAGCATGGAAACTTAGGATTCCTCCACAGACAAACCAGGGACTAAGCGTTACTCGATTAGATAGTTCTCCTCATGTCTTGATAGAAATTCACAGCCATCACGTTTTACCTGCTAACTTTTCTGTTCAAGATGACTCTGAGGAATCCGGCTTCAAAATATATGGAGTCATCGGCACAATTTTTAGCCAACCAACATTACGATTGAGAGTCGGTATCTACCATCAAGTATTTTGGGAAATTCCCGCTCATTTGGTTTTCGATATACCAGCAAAAATTTACGACGCTACCTTAGTTGATTATGTCAGACTCCTCATACCATAATGCGCTCCCTATTCTCCTAACTCCTCACCAACAAATTCAATTCTTCCTGGTTGGTTGTGGGGGAACAGGAGGATTTCTAGCACCAATGTTAGCGAGGTTAATTGTAGCTTTAGAAAAAGGTGGTGTTGCAGCGTCAGGAACTTTGGTTGATTTTGATGTAGTGGATAACCTTAACGTACCCCGTCAAAACTTTTGTGATGCGGATATTGGTTTCAACAAAGCCGAAGTTTTGGCAACTCGATATAGCCTCGCTTATGGGATAAAGCTAGGTGCTTACGCCAATTCCTTCTCTGTGGAAATGATGAAACGACAATGGCACAAACTGATTATTTTGATTGGTTGTGTTGATAATAGTACAGCTAGGACAGAACTTGCTAAAAGTTTGGATTCAACAAACTATTATCACGCCAATAGGGAACTTCCAAGAGTTTGGTGGATGGATTGCGGTAACTTTGGTCAAGGAGTTCCCGCCGGACAAGTTTTGCTTGGTTCGACTAACGATTTTGAGCCAGAAAAAGCGTTTAATGACCTGAATAATTCTAACTTTTGTGTGAATCTTCCATCTCCAAGTTTTCAACATCCCGACTTGCTTGTTCCACAACCAGAGGAATTATCGAACTTACAGTTGTCATGTGCAGAAATAGTAGCTATGAATGCTCAGAGTCTGTTTATCAATCAACGAGTTGCTGCGGAAGCTATTGAGATGTTGTCACAGTTAGTACTGACGAAAAGTTTACGACGATTCGCTACTTATTTCCATTGCGGTAGTGGAAGCAGTCGTTCTCGATATACTTCCCAAGAAACTCTTCTGTCGTTTCCATCCCAGGGGTGAACATAAATCCCTCAATTAGTTCGGATTTTTTAGTTCTAGTTGAGGGAAAAAGCGCGGATGCGCTGGATGGGTTGATGTCAACTTATCCAATTTTCAATGGGAAGAATCCTAACCACAACAGGAAATCCTTGTCCCTTGGGATGTAAATACTGTTTTGCAGCTGCTCCCCAATATAACTCATTCCCTAACCTGTCTGAGGTTAAGCAAGTGAGCTTATTTGCTGCTGATTACCAACATATCCAGCTAGCCTGTGATACTGAACTTTTCATCAATCCTCAACAAGCTCTCAGATTAATAGAAGCTGTCGTAGAAGCGGGGAGTAATGTCTCGTTTATAACTAAAATGGCACTGAGCGATCACTTAGTCGATCGAATTTCTCAAATTAGCCACACAGCCAGGAATAAGGGGATAATTGTCAGTTGCAGTGTTTCATTTACTAGCACACACTCTGCTACTGAGTACGAACCAACCGCCCCTGCACCAGATCGACGCATTGATACCCTCAAAAAGTTGTATCGAGCTGGAGTACACACTAGGGTAGCCATTCGTCCGCTCATTCCTACAGTCAACCTTTGGGAACTTGAAGAACTGGTAGATCGGACAATACCCTACACCTACAGCTACTATTCTGGCCCACTGTGGCTACCCAAACTCGATCCGAATTTCGTAGCTCCAGGTACCGTCATTCGTCACAGGCAAGTTTCTTGGATGCCCGGTAATCCACGCTGGTATCACTTAGAACATCCACAGAAACAGCGATCGCTTGCTGAACATATCGAGCGAAGTGGCAGCTATCTCTACAGCAGCAGTATTGAGGCTATTGCTTACACCCGCGAGCAATATTTCACCAGAGTGGCTTGAGCCTCATAGAGTCCGAGCAAAAATAACGGTAATTTCCGTTATTTTTTTTGGAATAGCGATCGTAGATAGAGCAAGCTTTTAGTTACACTTGCATATCCAATCCCAAAGCGCTGACGCGCCGATATTAATAGTAGGTTTCCCAACTTTATTGTTACCTAAAATGAGCCACTTTTCCACCATAAAAACTACTCTCTCACATGGACAAGCACTTCAAGAAGGACTCAAAGCTCTTTTGGAAGAAATAGGGATTACACCAGAGATTGAAAGTCACGAAAATCCTGTAACTTTGATTAATGACTACGATCGCATGGATTTGCAAGAAGCCAACATTATTATCCGACGCACACAGCTACAAGGCTTAATTGACATTGGCTTTCGCTGGAATCCCGCTCAAAACTGTTACGAAGCTGCGATCGATCCTTGGGATTTTAACAGAAATCTTCTAGGCAATCATTTTGAAAATGTGGAAGATTTCCTAGAACAAGTGCAAATTGCACATAACACGGCTTTTATCAACATCCACTATCCCGCACATCTTTGGTCACAAGAAACCATCACCGCATCAGATGGAACTATGACCACCACTCTCACAAAAAAAGTCGATATTTACGCCTAGAAGGAACTCATGTCAGAACCAACGAAAATCAAAATTACTCAACGCAAAGGACAACCATTAGAAGTGGAAGTCCTCAACGTAACTGGCGATTCTTGCACGGAAATAACAGCGCCATTCAATCAACTCGGTATTTCTCAAACTCAGCTAAAAGAAGAATATTTTGAGCCATCAATTTCTGTAGATACAACCACAGAAATCCACCTCTAAATCAGAGCTTCTTTGCTGCTACGGGATTGGTAAATAGCCCAATCCCTATTTTCAAAAGGACTTTCAACTATGTTTGATACCGACCAACTGTGTATTTGGCTTCGCGCTGGCATCGCTACGGTTACTGTCGATACTCCAGCTGCTTCTGAACCCGCTTTAATCGATAAAATTGTGGTAGATTTACACCAACGCTACCAAACGATTCTCCAATGGGACTGCGGACATCAATTTCTCACACTGGCTCCAGTAACCGAGAGAAATATCATCACTAGAATTGACAAATCTAGTACCAACGGAGTCAAAGTTGAAGCTCATCCTATTGTGACCTTCATCAAGCACCTGGAAAGCCTCATCAATGAAGAAACCAACCCAACTCTCATTATCGCAAAGGATTTCTTAGAATTCATTGCTAAACCCGATTCAAGGAGAGATTGGATTAGGTTGGCTCAAGATTTGTTCTTTGACCTCAAACGTTCTCCCCATCGCTTGATTCTGCTCCACCAAGGATTAAACATTCCTAACTACTTCAAAGATTTAGTTTGGGAAATGTCTAACCCACTCCCCAATGAATCGGAAGTAGAACAAATTAAGCAACACAAACTGGCTAATTTAAGTGCTAATGCCAGACAGAATAATATTACCTTTGAGATGACCTTGAGCGATCGACAACTTGGACATCTCACTCGTGCTTTGCAAGGAATGACACCAGAAGGCATTGACGATATTTTACAAGTAGCTGCCATCTCTCACCGAGGCATCAATCCCCAAGCAATTGACCAAATGCTTGAAATCAAAAAGCAGCACTTGGCAGCTAAAGGTGTCAGCTTTGCACCACCGCCCGACGTTGCAGTTCAAGGACTTCCAGCAATTACCACTTGGGCTACCTTACAACTGCCGCTGTTAGATAGCACCGCCCGCGCTGTCCATAATCTCGAAAAGCCCTCAAATATTCTCTGCGTGGGCGTTTCAGGTACGGGCAAATCTCTGTCTGTCAAAGCACTAGCCGCCAGTTGGGGCATTCCCTGTCTGACTCTGGATATGGGGAAACTGATGTCCAAAGAACTTGGAAGCAGTGAAGCTAACCTCAGAAACATTTTGCAACAAGCAGAAGCACTTGCACCTTGTTTACTTTGGATCGATGAAATGGACAAGCAGCTTACCCAACGTTCCTCTGATACCGATGGGGGTACTACCGCTCGTATGGTAGGAACATTGCTAACTTGGTTAGAAGAGAATAAAGCCGATGTCATAGTTGCCGCAACAGCGAATCGTCCTTGGGGATTTTCTAAGGAGATGTTGCGAAGATTCAAAGTGTTTTATGTGGACTTACCCGACTGCCAAACTAGAGCAGAAATTTGGAAAGTACAGATGGAACACTATCTGATTGAAGCAGACAGTGAATCTGTTCAGCTATTAGCGGAAAACTCTGTTAGCTATACTGGTGCAGAGATTCGTAACATTGTTAAAGAAGCTGCGACGGAGGCATTTGCTAACGGGAGTCCCAGAATGGTAAATGGAGATCGCTTGTTAGCTCTCCTTAACCGTAAACCCGCCCAGTTTCGCAATGATACTGAAGAACTCGAAGCCTTGCGCCAATGGGCTACATCGGGTGGGGCGGAACTAGCAGCGCCGATTGAACAGATGGGTCAAGTATCAAACCTCGATCGCAATGGTAGTATCGAGAGAGAAATCTCTTGGCAATAAATACGTATTTTCCAGGCTTTTATCAACACACCACACTCTCATCAAAAAAGCTCCCAGCCTTCCACAAAAGCTGGGAGTTTTTCTAGGTTAAAAAACATGAAAATCCGTCGTTACCGATTTAACAGAGCCACTGGCAAAATTTACCAAGAGACTTACAGCAGTTTGATAGAGATTCCCGACTATTTGGATGCTGTTATCCTCCATGCTACTCCCCCAGTCTACGGACAACCATTTCCCAATAAGCCTGCTCAGGATTGGATTAATCTGTGCTTTTTGGATCGCGAACTTTCTTGGAGCTTTGCTTTGCTCAACAGTGGTCAATCTGATGCTTTACGACCCTTTCTCAATTACAAAGCTCAACAAAAGGATTTACTCAATTATCTCACTCGCATTAGTTTAGTTCCGCAGCGTTCGAGAAGTGGAAATCATTGGTATGCTTATGGTTTTGAAGCACTGCCTTTACCCGACAATGTAAATCCCATAGAAACTCTTCATTGCTACTCGGAATTACCTTTGCTCGACCCAAATATTTCACTTGACTTTCCTGAGCCAGAACTCAATTTACCACAACTTAAAACCCTTATTTCTCCTCAAATTGAGGTCAAACTGTCCGACACGCGAAGCAGTTTTCTTAATTGGGATTAGCTAAGTTTTTTAATGCCATGCCTTGATAGTGAGGCATGGCATTTTTTTCCAAAGGTGAATTGCGCTGACGCGCCACTAAAAATGGTTCACAGCATCTCACAAAAAGAACAAATGTATCTCACTAATTCTCCTGAATACTTTAACTCAAAAACTCTGCCCAAAAAACGGTTAACTGCTCAAGCACTTTCCAACTTACTTAAATGTCCTGTTTGGGATGGAGCTTACCCACAATTTC
>NZ_JBHFNU010000085.1:0-89980 GCF_041929145.1 Aerosakkonema sp. BLCC-F183
AAAAGTCAAAAGTCAAAAGTCAAAAGTCACTCATTAAGAATTTCTTCCTGCCCCCCTGCCCCCCTGCCCCCCTGCCCCCCTGCCCCCCTGCTCCCCCGCTCCCCCGCTCCCCCGCTCCCCCACTCCCCCGCTCCCCCACTCCCCCACTCCCCCACTCGCTCCAAACAAAGCCAGGTACGGTATAATTGCCGGCAGTCTTGGATTTGAATTGCGGTCAAGGCTGTGGGGACAACCCCTCGAAATTGACCTCAAGCAAACCCTGGCGGATTTTGCGGCTTTGTGGATTTGACATCCTCCCCGGCGTGAACGCACGGGGATTCCAAACATCACTGCTTGGGCTTTCTCTTTCCACGACTCGGCTTACATTGAGGAGTTTCCTCACTCCTTGCAGAGGTCGATGTCTCCAGAGACGTTTAACGTTCCCGTGTGCCCCACGGTACGAAGTCCTAACTCAAGTATGTTGATAGCGGCGTTCCAATCCCTATCCTGTACGTGCCCGCAATGAGGACATCTATGAGTACGTTCCGAGAGCGACTTTTTGACAACTTTCCCGCAGTTAGAGCAGTTCTGGCTTGTGTAGTGAGGTGGGACAGCGACTGTGACCACTCCAAAAACCTTACCGAAGTACTCCAACCAAGTGCGGAAGTTAGACCAGGCTGCATCAGAGATAGATTTGGACAGCTTGCTATTTTTCACCATATTACGCACCTGCAAGTCCTCATAAGCCACCAAGTCTTGAGACTGGACTACGCACCTTGCCAACTTCACGGCAAAGTCTTTACGCTGCCTACTTACCTTGAGGTGTTTTCTACTCAAGCGATTTCTCGCTTTGGCTCTGTTCTTAGAGCCTTTTTCAGTGTGAGAAAGTTTGCGTTGAAGTCGTTTAAGCGCCTTCTCAGACTTTCTCAGATGACGGGGATTTTCAACAGTTTGACCGTTGGAATCGGTGTAAAAGTGATTAAGCCCAACGTCCAGTCCAATAGTCTTTCCCGTGGGTTCCCTCTTCTCAATTCGTTCTTGGTCGATGCAAAATTGGACGTAGTACCCGTCAGCCCTACGAACAACCCGAACTCGTTTAATCTGCTTCAACTGATAAAAATGCAGGTCGCGGGTTCCCCACATCTTGAAACTTCCAGCTTCAAAGCCATCAGTGAAAGTGATAAACCTTCTGTCCTCAGACAGCTTCCAGCCACAGGTTTTGTATTCAACAGAACCATGCGTTTGATGTTTCTTGAATCGTGGGTATCCCTTCTTCGCTACTTTCTTTTTACAGTTGTCGTAGAACCGAGCGATAGCAGACCAAGCTCGTTCGGCAGAAGCTTGACGAGCCATAGAGTTGAGCTTGTTTGCCCAAGGGAACTCTTTGGCGAGAACCTTGCAATAAGCACTCAGTTCGTATCGTCCAATCTTCTGATTATCCATCCAGTATCTGATGCAAGAATTGCGAACGAATCTGGCAGTACGAATAGCTTCATCAAGCTGTTCGTACTGTTGCTTTTGTCCCTCAAGTTTTGCCTCAAATACCAGCATTTTACGTTGTTGTTTTGAGCATAAATAATTCTATCATGGATGAAGAATCAAGAAAAGTCCCCCTAGAAGGGGGAGGCTTTAAACCCAATTTTTCGGTAAATCAACTGCGACTAAGCTTGGCGGTGTCAGCTGCACGCGCAATTACGGCGGGAGTGAAGCTGCTGCGATTGGGTGCGGCGAGCGTTTTACCCGGATCGATCGCCAGTCGCATTCAGCCTCAAATATTGCCGATGCTGTGCAGTCAAGTCAAGCAAGGCGTTATTTTCATCGCGGGTACGAATGGCAAAACTACCACATCGTTGCTGTTGCGAACGATGTTGGAACGTCAGGGATGGCGGGTGGCGCACAATGCTACCGGTGCTAATTTGGTCAATGGGTTGATTACGGCGTTACTGGAAAATACCAATTTGGCAGGTAAACTTGCGGCTGATTACGCAATTCTAGAAATAGATGAAAATATTTTGCCGTTGGTTGTGCGTGCTTGTCAGCCGCGCATAATTTTATGTTTGAATTTGTTTCGAGATCAACTCGATCGCTATGGGGAAGTAGACACGATCAGTCGGCGGTGGCAGAAAGCGATCGCACCTTTATCTCCAGAAACTATAATTGTCGCAAATGCTGACGATCCGACTCTTTCTCATTTAGGTCAGCAATTGCCCCAGCGCGTGTTATTTTTTGGCTTAAACGAACCGGAATACTATCTTGATGAAATTCCGCACGCGGTTGATTCGATTTACTGTCCCAGTTGCGGTCATTCGCTAGATTATCGCGGCGTTTACCTGTCGCACCAAGGCGATTTTAGCTGCCCGAAATGCGGTTTTGCTAAGAGTAAACTGGATATTGATAGCAGAGAATGGCCGCAAATTTTAATTGGAGTTTACAATAAATATAACACGTTGGCAGCTACTTTAGTTGCCCAACAACTTGGTATAGACGATGGCACAATTCGCGATACAATCAAAAATTTCCAAGCCGCTTTTGGGCGCGCAGAGGAATTAGATGTTAATGGCAAGCGGGTGCGTATTTTATTATCGAAAAATCCCGTGGGGATGAACGAAACTATCCGCACGGTTAATGATATCAAACGTGGTGGTGGTGCGTCTACAACGTTGATGGTCTTGAATGACAGAACGCCTGACGGTACGGATGTATCTTGGATTTGGGATGTGGACACAGAAAAAATCGTAGCGTCCGGTGGTACGATCGTCGTGAGTGGCGATCGCGTTTATGATATGGCGCTGCGTTTGCGTTACAGTCAGAAGGATGAAAACAATGGCTGCAAGTTGATAGTTAAGGAAGATTTGCAAGATGCGATCGACACCGCACTTGCTCTCACGCCATCAGGTGAAACTTTACATATTCTACCAACTTATTCGGCTATGTTAGAAGTGCGGGGCTTGCTGACCGGACGTAAAATATTGTGAGGTTTGTGAATGAAAAGTTCTCTGTTTTTCCATATGCTGTTGGGGAGTATTTTCGGGTGGCAAAATCCCCACATCGTATCTAT
Organism: Aerosakkonema sp. BLCC-F183; assembly: GCF_041929145.1. Classification (NCBI taxonomy): domain Bacteria; kingdom Bacillati; phylum Cyanobacteriota; class Cyanophyceae; order Aerosakkonematales; family Aerosakkonemataceae; genus Aerosakkonema; species Aerosakkonema sp. BLCC-F183. Next base: position 3,038 of record NZ_JBHFNU010000085.1, read on the forward strand.
AGATATGACAAACAAGCAAGTAGCGGAAATTCCTGCCAACAACACAGATTTTGCCAAACTTTTCAACCACGATAACCATCAAGAAAAGCAAGTAGTTAACTCGCGCCGGAATTGTCAGGTTTATGCTTATACGATCGATACAGATCCGCAAGGATTGAATGTGCGATCGGCCCCCAATTCCTCTGCACGAGTAGTTAAAAAATTGCCTACCAATACTCCAGGCGTGTTTGTTGATATTACTGCTTCCCAAGGCAATTGGATGGAAATCAATAAAGCCGAAAGCGACAGCGGCACAACATTATTTCAAGGCAAAGGATGGGTTTATGCTTCCTTGTTAGGTACGACTACTCGCGGTTATGAAGCCAGAAGCGTTCCCGTTTATGCCAGTAACAATAATCGCAGCCGCGTTTTAGGTAGAATACCATCTAATCGGGAAGTAAAACTATTAAGTTGTAATGGAGAATGGGCTTATGTTAGCTATCAGCAACTGCAAGGATGGATAGCACGCATCGACCAATGTGGCAATCCCTTGACAACTTGTCCCTAATGGGGAGTGGGAGAGTGGGGGAGTGGGAGAGTGGGGGAGTGGGGGAGTGGGAGAGTGGGGAAGAAATAATCAACAATCAACAATCAACAATCAACAATGAACGATAAACAATTAACGATCGGCTGGTTATATCCTACACTGATGAGTACCTATGGCGATCGCGGTAACGTCATCTGCTTGCAGCAACGCGCTCAATGGCGAGGCTACAATGTAGAAGTGTTACCTCTCGACTTGCAATCAACCGCAGCAGACTTTCGCAAAATCGATTTATTAGTTGGTGGCGGCGCACAAGACAGACAGCAAGAAATCGTCATGCGGGATTTGCAAGGGAAGAAAGCCGAAGCGGTACGGGAGATAATAGAAGCTGGTATCCCCGGCGTGTTTACCTGCGGCGCACCGCAACTGTTGGGTCATTATTACGAACCGGCACTCGGTCAAAGAATAGAAGGTTTGGGATTATTTGATTTTGTCAGCAAACATCCGGGAATAGATGCGCGGCGGTGTATTGGCAATGTGGTTTTTGAGATAACTGCATCGCGTTTGGCGAAAGAATTAGAAGCGATGTTAGGTAAACCTGCGGTGATAATTGGATTTGAAAATCATGGGGGTAGAACTTATTTAGGAAAAGTAGAAGCGCTGGGAAAAGTGATAAGCGGTTACGGTAATAATGGTGAAGATGGGATGGAAGGTGCATTTTATCGAAATGCGATCGCAACCTATTCGCATGGCCCAGTTTTACCGAAGAATCCGTTTTTGGCAGATTGGTTAATTCAAACAGCTTTGCAACAAAAATATCAAACTTCTGTCTCTTTATCAGCCTTAGAGGATGACTTGGCAATGCAGGCGCGAGAAGCGATGTTTAAACGTTTGGGTGTTAACGAACCTGTTGCTGTTGGGAAATAGTAAGTGATATAGCTGTGCTACTACTACAGCATTTTTGACCCGAAAGAACCAAGTCCTCCTTTGAAACAAATATGTAGGGGCAAGCGTCTGATATATTTTGCGTAGAGGAATAAGGTTAATTATGCCGTGCCCCTACACAACCATATTCATGTATACGTAACAAATTGTTTCTTTTATCTATAACGATATAAGTGGGGTCTGTTAATGCGATGTAGCTCAAAAATTATTGAACCTCGTAAATATACTATGGACGAATGCCATATTATAGAGTTTTAATTTCTTTTAGAAGGAGTGCAATTCTTCTATTCTACCTTGATGTTTTCGATCTCATAGCTTTATGTTTACCCCCCCCCCAACAAAATCAAGGCTAAACTTGCAGCAACATTGATAAGTTTAATAGCGCTGACAAATCCGCAAATTTCTTTAGCTCAAACCCGTCCTAACAGCCGTCCTACTCCTACTAACCGTCCTGCTCCTGCACGACCAACGGCACGCAATGTAGTGCAAGCATATTTTGATGATATTACGAAACGAGGCAGTTCTGGAGTAGCTTATTGGTGTTCCAGCAGCAGTGATTTCGTGTCTACATTTTACGCTCCAAGAGCTTACAGGATTCTCAGTAGTTCCATATATGGAAACGGTGGCAGTTTCGTGGTGCAGTTAGAAGCTAGCAACCGAGGTGGTTCTCCAGTCATTGCTAATTGGAACGTTTACGTGGATAAAGAGAAAAGTCGAGAAGCTGCTAAAAAGCCCTGGTTGCCAGGAGGGTATTGCATCAAACTAATTTCCGAAGTGCGTTAGATAGGGCGTTACTAACAGCGGCATAGTTAAGACTTATGCTTGCATTGCTTGGCAAATTATAGCTGTAGGGGTAATTCATGAATTACCCCTACAGCCTGCTTAAAATCCAACATTGCATAAGTCTTGATAATGTAACGGTAGACATTGCCCACAATTGCTTCGGCGGTATTATAGATATTCTCTTCTTCAGAAAGGAGTAATTTGAAATTATCATTCAGATACTTTTTTCTGTGCTGCTATTCCGCTTTCTTCACGCGCCCGAAAAAATCTACGCCGCTGTTCGACCAAATCCATCGCCAATTTAGCATTCAGTTCATCTAAATCTAGAATATTAGCATCCATACGTTTCACCAATTCGCGCAGCTTGGCAATATGACGCGCTCTTGTTTCTGCATCGGGCATTCTAGGTTCATTGCTCATAGTAAATTAAAATCCCTCCTAATTTCAGCAACACTAGCTGCTATAGCATCTGCAATAGCCTCAGCTTCTTCTATATATCGGGCAAGTAATTCCAGACTAGCACGACTTGCCAAAGGTTGAGCGGGATAAATTTGCCTTAATGTGGTATGCAGACGCGACTCATAGGAATCTGCTCGCTCTCTGGCATTCTGGAGTTGAGCAAAATAGTCTATTGTCTCCTGGGCTTCACCAAACCGCTCAAAAATTGCGAACTCTGTCGCAGTCACATCGTCCATAAGTTCTAACAATTGTCGCTGCAAATTCAAAACCCTTGTAATTGTCTCATATGATAATTTAGCCAGATGTCACCATATATCAATTAATATTATTACCGTCGCTATAACACAATATCATAAACTAAAAAATAAAAATATTGATGTTTCAAAATCGGATATTTTGCTAATATAAATATATTGACGCACTCACCAAAATTAGGATAGTGCTATGTCAGTTGAGGCGACGCAAGAAATAGTGCCGGAAACATCAGTGGTTGATACTTGGGAACCTCCCATGCCGCCCACTGATTTAATATTTGATGATGGTGAACCCTTGGAGAGCAACCGCCACCGTATTGCCATGAATGTGTTGATTCGATCGCTCCAACAAGCATGGCGCGATCGCAACGACTTCTACACAGGCGGCAATATGTTTATTTATTACAGCAGCACACAAGCGCGTAACCGCGACTTTCGCGGGCCAGATTTCTTTGCCGTACTCGATGTTGACGGTACGCGAGAACGCCAAGGCTGGGTAGTCTGGGAAGAAGAAGGTCGTTACCCAGATGTCATCGTGGAACTGATGTCATCTTCAACTGCTGAAGTTGACACAGGACGTAAAAAAGATATTTACGAACGGATATTTAGAACGCGAGATTATTTCGTTTATGACCCGTTCGACCCCGAATCGTTGCAAGGTTGGCGTTTAGATACTAACCTGCGTTATGAGCGATCGATCGCAAATGACCAAGGTTGGCTGTGGTGCGAAACGCTAAACTTTTGGTTAGGAACTTGGCAGGGAACAATAGACCGAGAGACTGCCATCTGGCTGCGTTTTTACGATTCGGAAGGCAATCTCGTCCTATTACCGGAGGAAGCTGCCCAGCAACAAGCCGAAGCTGCCCAGCAACAAGCTGAAGCTGCCCAGCAACAAGCTGAAGCCGAACGCGAACGTGCCGATGCTGCCCAGCAGCAAGCCGAAGCCGAACGTCAACGTGCCGAACGTTTAGCCGCCCGCTTACGAGAGTTGGGCGAAGATCCCAATTCAGTTTGAGAATTGACATACTCCCCCACTAATTCGGAGTACCGAATATATTGGGGGATTCCCAAGAATCCTTAGTTCGCAGTTCATCGAGCCATTGGGGGTACTCATCTTCGATTCGATATATCCCCCTCGGTTATAACGGGAGCCTTCTGCCGACATTAAGGTAAGGTGGGCATTGCCCACCCTACTTGCGATCGCTATTTTTTCCTACCCGACTTTCTTGCAAAGAATTACCGATCCCTTCCAGAATTCCGCGCCCAATTAAGCCGATACCTCGTCCTATTACCTGAGTCAGCACGTAAACAACGCCGCTACCGACAAAGGCAACAACTCCACGCAGACGAGGTGCGATCGCATCTCTTGTTTCTAACGCCAATGTCACCGCCAATTGTATGCGGGAAAGTTGTCTCAGTTCTGCCACACGGGAAGCATAAATAGAAACTTTCTTAATCCCGATACCGTTAAAAACAAATAAATTATATCTGCTTTCAAAAATAGCTGCGGGAGCGCCAATATACTTTTCTAAATTATATTTCCAAGACAAATCGTTCCGAAAGCGTTCGATTTCTCGGGTTGAAATGAGTTTTCGGTCATAAAAATTCTGCTTAATTGCCTCTACATCGGCAAAATGATTCAACAGTGGCTGGACAATGGCGTTGCTAACTTGTATAATTAAATTTTGCAACAGTAATTCTGCCCTCGCCATTGCTTCCGGCGTTCCCACAGAGTAAGAAGCATTATCAATTATCAAAGGCGTGTCAAAGATCAGATGAGAAAATAAATCGACAACCAACGGTATTTTATTCAAAATTTCCGTCTGGACAATTTCAGAATCTTGCCATATAATATTAACAAGTTCTAAATCCCGGCCTTGCACGCGCAGGGTGTAGTATTTACCAAAGAAATCTGCGGTTGCATTCTGCCAAAAATCTTTTAGGATAGCCGATCGCAGTTCGGGTAGTTGACTCGGCTGAACTTGGGAAAAGCGCAGATCCTCTAATAAATCATCTAACTTTTGCAAAACCAAAACAAGCAATTCCCGCTTTTTTTGCTCTCGGAAAATATCGATTTCCAAAGGAACGTTAGTAAGGTTTTGCAAGCTATATTGGATGGAGGCGTAAGTATTCTCAAACAGCTGCGATCGCCTGTTTGTCAGAGAATGAGAGCGTTTTGAGGAATGAGGAATGAGATGGGAGTCAAAGAACTCCTCCGCCCTTCTGTCTCTCTGCTCCTCTGCTTCTCTGGTTACCCGCGCAATGTCGATCGGCGTCATAGATGCGATCGCCACAGATTGTCCTAAGAGCTTATTTACCAACCAGCGGGATGCCCTGAGTTCGCGCTGCCTTCCGGCCAGGATAGCTCGGTCTAACACAGACAATCTACCATTTTGCAATTCCTCGGTCACTTCAGCTAGGGCAGCTTCTATTTGCCGCAGTCCAGACAAGCGAATATTACTCAACAGAGTTGGCAGCAAACCTGTTTGAGATTCCAATTGAGGATTTGCTGTACTTGGGACAGAAGCTTCCATAATTTCCGGAGGCCAAGAGGCTTCACCAGCCGCCACCTGACGAATAGTATCTACCAATTGCGAAACAGGACAACCTTTGGGGCAATAACCCTCGACACCCAACTGCCGTGCTGCTGCCAGCAAGACAGGCTCTAAAAATGAACTCAGTACCAAAATCGGCAATTCGGGGTAAACGGTTTTTAGCTGCTGACAAAGTTCTAACCCGGAGATTTCCGCCCCAGGTAGACGACCCAAGCCTAAATCTAAAATTACCAAATCGACGGAGGGCCGATCGTTTTGGAGAATCTGCAAAGCATCCGGTGCTGACTGCGCTTCGGCGATAGCTTGCAGGTCGGGAAACTGACCCAGGACAACCAGCAAACCGGCACGGAAGATGGGGTCATCGTCAATTAGCAGGATATGGAGTGGCCCTTTTGGGCTAAAGTTCAAAACTGGTTTCGCCAGATCGCTCATGGTGGTTCAATTGTTAACAAATGGCAGGGTATTGGCGACTAATGTTGTAAGCAATCTTCCTAAATTGGTAACTAATAAGTGGTAGATGTTAGGTATTAAGTTAACAAACAAACAATCGCCTCTTGGCAAATCGTCTTTTTTCATGCGTTTTAACATATGTTAGCGACCAGTCACCACATAAAACAGCCAGATCCCGATCGTTCCCACCCAAAAACTTGGCTGATAATGACCATAGGGAGCCGTTTCAGAGTAGCTGTAGAGGTGAGATGAGCTTAAGCATTAGGCAGTGGCTGACGGAACACAATATTATAATTGCTCAGCTACAGATAGCAGGAGCCCAAACCGCAGGCGTTGCCTTCCGCATTGTTCGGGACATGGAAGTCAAGAGCCTGACGCCTTTTGATATCAGTCCGTTAGCAGAACTTTTGGAACTGCCGTTAGATGTTCTATGGCAGTACATCCAGCCAGTTTCCCATCTGAGTGTGGAACTGCTGCGAATTTTGAGCCGCAAGAAACCGCTCAAACGCAACGAAGGAACCTGGATAGCTTTTCAAATTGCCTATGTCAAGTCTTTCCAAAAAGTTTTACAGCAAGAATTCGCACTCAAAAGAGCTTGGATAGAGCGGGCTAATATACCAACTTACGACACGGCAGATCCGAGTAGATCGATCGCCCTAGCCGACCCCCAGCTGCAAGCACTGCTGAAAACCCTACGACCGGGCAGACTTTCCGACACCCAAGCTGAACAGGCGCTTTCTTCCATCGGCGAATCTTTGCTGGTCGGGCAGATGAACAATTTGACGAGCGCTTGGTTTGTCAGCAACGGCGTTGATGAAATTGCCGCCAAATCGATCGTACAGCGTTTGGTTCATGCCCTCCCAGGCTATTTGTTAGCCGTAGTAGCCGAAAATGCCCTGCCGTTAGCTCAATTGCAGAGATTTGTTCGCCTGGGTAACTTGAGCAACAACAGCTTGGCCAATCAAATTCTTAGCGATGACGATACTGTAGCGCTAGATGCCGAAAACTCCCCTCCCGCGTCAGCTTGGGAACAGGCGCTGTCTGCGGCTACGCCTAACCTTATCGATCTCAACCGGGAAAACTATCGGGCCAATCTCATGCAAGCCCTTAGCGAACCGATATTGGGAGAATTGTTTGCCCTTAAAGATTTATATGTCCCTCTCAAGGTATTACCAATTGAAGAAGGAGAAACCAGAAGAAGGGTAGAATGGCGAACTCCGACTTTCCCCTCCTCCCCAGCCCAATTCCCCGTTTCCGCCCCGACCACACCAGTCGATTTAATGGAATGGGCAACCCATCAACTGTCATCTCCAGAAAGCGTCGCCGTCATCACGGGTGACACCGGAGCTGGCAAAACCAGTTTCTGCCAAATCTGGGCAACGAAAATAGCCCAAGAAAGTTACCCTTCCTGGATGCCTGTATTTATTCGGCTGCGAGACGCGACTTTGGGCAAAACTCTGGAAGAAACGCTGGATAGTGCCTTGGAGGGGGCAAAATTTACTTGTGCCGATGGTTGGCTGTCACCTTTACACCCTCCTTGTTTGTTAATTCTGGACGGGCTGGAGGAATTGCCCCGCGCCCCTGGTGTTGAGCGACAATTTTCTGCGTTTCTCGATCGCGTGCTAAACTTTCAGCTGCGATATGCTGGGGCATCCGGACGCCCGCGCCACAAAATTGTCATAACTTGCCGTTCCGAGTTATTCAGTCACTTAGGTTACAGTCTGCCAGCTTCATTCCGGGTAATGGCAATCCAACCTTTAGATCAGGAGCAACTCAAACAGTGGTTCAAGAATTGGTCTAAACTCCAACCGAAATCGATCGCGCAATCTTACTTTAACTTCCTCAAGCAAAGTGGGGTTTTTCGCCAATTACCGGAAGTTAAGGATTTGACGGTTCTCGTCCATCAACCCCTAACGCTTCTGATCTTGGGAATTTTGTATCGCTGCGGACGACTGGATGAAAGGATCTTTCCCTTGCGGGGTTCTCAAATCAGGTTTGAAATTTACGATCGACTTTGCCGGTGGCTGTTGGGTGAAACATGGGACGGTATCTCAGCTAGCGATAGCCTGTCGATTTCCGTTCGAGAAGGTTTGCCCAATAGCGGTCGCACTCCAGAAGCGATCGCATCTTTGCTGGAGGGTCGGTCTGTCCAACAAGTTCGCCAACAAATGCAGGTCGCGGCTCTGAGCTTACTGCAAAGCGGTCGCAACTGCTGCACGGAAAGCGCCGTTTCTACCCGTTTGGCGAGCGAATTTTCGGAGGGTGCTGCTATTTCCGGCTTACCTGCTTTTTACTTTCGCAGATGGGATCGCAGCAAAGCAGGTCATGTGGTGAGCAATTTTTCTGCCTCGCTTTCCCATTCCGCCAAACTTTCTTTTTTTCATCCCAAGTTGGGAGAATACTTTTGCGCCGAAGCTTTAGCCGAAAAGTTGAAATCTTTGGCTCGCAGAGTGGCGGATGCTTACGGGGAAGTTATCTTTGCGATCGACTCGCCTTCTCGCGTCGCCCAACATATTTATAGTTTATTGGGTTACGGCATAGTTTCGGCTGAAATAGAAGAACTGATCGTTGAGCGCCTGCGGCGAGAAGAAGCTCGCGATCGCACATCGTTTTCTTTTGCAGTTTTGTTGGAACGGCTTAATAGTTTCTGGAATGCTTACTGTCGAGGGCGATGGTTAGATGAAGGGTTGGCTCACACAGCACGCTCTGGTTTACAATCTTTGGGCAATTCCCTCAATGTCCTGCAAATTGATGCAGCTGTGGGACTCAATCTTTTTCAGTTGCTGTGTGCTTGTCACCGAGAAGCACAAATTCCTTTTTCTCCTTGTGGGGAAGCACAAGTTCCAGAGGAATTCGATGCCGATCGACTGCTTACTTTAATCGGTCGCACAGCGGTTTTATCGCCAGATACTTTCTGGGAGCGATCGAGAGGCAGTTTGATCTCCTTGAATTTATCTAAAACTTGTTTAAATGATGCTGTGCTGCCAGGGGCTAACTTCTGGAAGACAAATTTCTTTGGCGCTGATTTAGCGGGTGTCAATTTTGCTGGCGCAAATCTTCAGGAAACTAACTTATCTTGGACAAATCTTACCGATGCTAATCTTTCCGGTGCTAATCTTTCTGCCGCTAAGCTGGAAGGAGCTAATTTGACAGGTGCCAATCTCTTGGGCGCAAATCTCCAGTTAGTCAGTCTCACTAATGCTTGTCTGTTTGAAGCTCAGTTGGATGAAGCTGCTAAAGATTTGGCGGAAAAAAGTGGTGCCCTATTTTCTTTACAAGAGTATACAGCTTGTCAGCAAGCTCTCGCTTCTCTGGAAAGCAGCACCAGGCAAACACCAACGATTGCGAAAAACATCATAGTCAATCAAACTGATGATGCTGACTCGACTCTACTTCTGATCGAGCGTAGCGAAGGCGCAACTGACGACAGCAACCAAAGCGGTATGGATAGTAATAATGATGAGACTATGTTTCTATGAACTACTCCGGCTATGCTTTAGGCAGCCGATTCCCCATAAATCACTAATGCCTAATGATTAATTCCTCCTGAAAAAATCACCATTCGGCATTATTAGGCATTAGCCATTAGCGAATAACTATTGCTGGTTTGATTTGGCATCCCCTATGCGATAACCGTAAAAATTAATGCTGTAATCGGTAATTTTCACTCCCGTTTGTTGTTCAATTTGCTTGAGCAAATCTTCAGGAAGTTCTACGTATACATCCAAAATTTGGTTTGTATCCATGCAATTGACGTGGCTGTGGGAATCGCTGATATTGCCGTACAGACGACCGTCCGAGCGCTCAACGCACTCGATAATTCCTTGTGCCGATAGAGCTTCCAAGTTTTGATAAACAGAGGTATGACCGATATTTTTACCCAGCAAATTGAGGCGGTTATAAATTTCGCGGGCAGATAAGTGTTCTTGCGCTTGCCAAAGTAATTCTAATATAAATCGACGCTGACGGCTCAAGCGCATTCCCATTGTTTGACATTTTTCTAGGGCATCTTCTAAAGAACGGATTGGCTTAGTAGCAATCTGAGTGGAAGCTTGCTCCGATTCTCGCCGAATCACTTGATTTTCCATAGTTAAGTCTCTTGATTTCTATTGCTAAGTTTCTAATATGTTTAGATTTTAACTTCGGTACTATCTTCGGGGTTAGGGCATTCGGGATAGGTAGGAACTAGGTTTAGTGCATCTGCTGGCATCCAGCGCGATCGCCAAACGTCACAGTAACATATTCCTGGCCACCGCCCCGGAGAAGTTTGCAGGCTTGGCAAATTTGGTGTTTGCAACCTTTTCTCCATTAAAATAAACTCATTACCACTTTAGCTTAAATAAAAAGATTGTTCAATGACTATTGCGATCGCTGTCAACTCCGACCATCTCAACAACTTGGATCTCTCCCCTGCCCAAAGAGTTATTGAAAATTTGCTGCAAGAAGGGGCGATCGCATCTAGCGAACAGCAGTTACGCTTTGAGATTAACTACACTCGCGAAGAAACAGATCCGCGAGAGATCTCGGAAATTCCGGAAGTGCGGCTGTGGTTTGTCAGACTGGACGCTCGCTATCCCTGGTTGCCGTTTTTACTGGATTGGAAAGCTGGCGAACTAGCCCGTTACGCGGCAATGCTTGTGCCGCACCAGTTCAATCGCAAAGATGGCATCCAGTACAATCCAGAAGCCTTAGAAATCTTCGTGATGGCAAAGTTATTTGTCTTAACGGATTGGATGAAAAATCATGGGGTGGAAAGTCGATCGCGTTTAAAGTCAATGGCTCAGATGTTCGGCTACGAACTGGATGATGGCTTATTCGACTTGCTGAATTAGCAGGCGCAAACGAGGGAAGCAGAAAAAAAACTCAACAAATTCTTTGTAGAGTTTCCACACCCAAAGTTGATTTACCCAGATAGGCCCAACGACCTTGGGCTAAGTCGCCCTGAATTTTGTAATCAAGACAGTACACATTGCCCTCTCCCCAGCCAACAACCAACCAATCACGCACGCGCAAGCCAACACCCTGATATTCAACTCCCATTGACCACAAAATTTGATAAGTATCGCTCAACTTACTAATATTCAGGGTGCCTTCATAATCGCCCAGATTGGAAATAGTTCCCCTGACTTGGTAAGAACCTTCCAATTCGTTAGGTGTGCCGCCGACAGCTTTTTCCGTGTCGATCGCACCTTTGTTAGAAGGGGTAATCCACCTGCAATCTAGGGTACCGTCGCCATTAATTTTGTAAAGCGAAACGCCGTAGGTGTTATCTGGGCCACAAGCAGCAAAAAGACGATCGTCCTCAAAAAACGCCAACCCTGAGTAATCACCCAACGTAGTCAACCAGGATATGCTGTAAATCTTACCCATAGGAAGGATTTGCACAGTGCCGGAATAAGGTGTGTCATTAGAGCTTCTGGCGGCAGTGATAGTCCAAGTGCCTTGTGGCCCGATTTTGGCTTTAGGGTTGTTTAGGGTGGTGTTCATTTTCTAGCTTTGACGATCGCACTACTTCTAAGTTACCCATCTGCTGCAAAATCCAATCAACCGCCCTTGCCAAGTCTGTCGCCACATAATCCGGTTTGGTGTGGTGCTGGTACTTACCGCCCAAGACGCTTTCCCCAAATCCCGTTTGCACCAAAATCCCGCAACAACCAGTATTGTGAGCCATATCCACATCGGTTGCCTTATCGCCGACGACGAAACTCTGGTTTAAATCTAGGTCATGTTCCCAAGCAGCTGCCACCAGCATACCGGTATTCGGTTTGCGCCAGCTACTCCACCGGGTAAATTCTCGATTCGTTCCTCCTTCCGGCGGACTGAGATAGGGGCAGTAATAGAGGGCATCTAATTTTGCCCCAGCTTCAGTTGCTAACAGCTGGCAAAGGCGGCGGTGCAATGCTTCTACATGATCGATCGGGTAATAGCCCCGTGCTGGGCCAGACTGGTTAGAAACCAAACAACAAAATATTTGTCGATCGTTTAAGCGACGCACGGCTTCAGCCACACCTGGTATGAGATGCAGGTCTTCTACGTTGTGAATGTAACCTGCCTCAATATTGAGGACGCCATCTCGATCTAGAAATACGGCTGGTTTAGCAGATTTTAGATTTGGGATTTGGGATTTGGGATTCAAGATTTTCTCGGTGTTTGGTTTTGGACTTGAGACGATCGGGAGATCGCTAATCCCAATCTAAAATCTAAAATTGCTCAGCCAGCGCACAATTTGTCAACAAATGTTGAGGTTGGTGTAGATTTCACCCACCCCAAACTTTTTGTAGAACTTCTTTTGGCGAGATATCTGCCATTTTACCTGTGGGGGATTTGATGCCGAGAACGCGATCGCTCTGGGGCAGCAATTTTTTCGGGTCTGTGGAGCCAAACAAAGCAATGGTATAAGTTTGAACTGCAACAGCCAAGTGCATGGCGGTACTATCGGTACACAGCATCAAATTCGCACCGGCGATCGTTGCGGCCAATTTGCCGATATCCCCCGGTGCGGTTACCTTGAGATGAGAGGAAGATTGCAACAGCTGGCTGACAAGCTGGATATCTTCCGCTCCTTGAATTAGGACGATCGGCATATCCGGTTGACGTTGCTGGCATTCTTGAATAATCTGCTGCCAGTTTCTGACTGGGTAAATGTTGTCAATACCCTTGTCTTGTGACATTTGGCTGGCACCTGCGTCGATGAGGATGTAGCCGCTTTCGTTGATTCCCAAACGTTTTTGTTCGGCTTCTGCCCACTGAATGTCTTGTTTTGGTAAGTTGATCGTTAAGTCGGGACAAGGCGTACTAATACCCAATCCTTGCAGCAGGTCGTGGTACATCCAAGCAGCGTACTGCTCGGTTTTGAGGGGAACGGAGTCGGTGAGAAAAGTTGTACCGAGGGCGCTGTAGCCAACTCGCTTGGGAATTCCCGTCATCCAAAGCAATAGACTTACTTGCCAACTTTTTTCCAAGCAAAGGGCTACATCGTACTCGCGATCGCGAATCGTACCCAGTATGTTGCCCCAATCTGCTAAACTGTTGCGATCTTTGAAGTCGTAGGGAATCGTTTCGCTAACTGACCTGCATACCCGGTACGCGCTCCTAGACCGAGGTTCCACAACCACGTCAATGTCGGCTTCCGGATAGTTACGCTTGAGGTCGTCCAGGGTCGGAAAAAACAGAATCTGGTCGCCAATCCCGCCAGGAACTAGGGCTACTACTCGCATAATCGTTACGTATAGGCTGATCCGCTCCTCATTTTAGTGGAATATACTCATAGTGCAAAATTAGCTAATAATTTACAAAGGTTTGTGCATTTATTAATTCGCGCATCTATCATGAGGCGTCCTATGGAAAGCAAATGGTAGATGTGGAAAATTATCGGTTTTTGTCGATGGTGACGCTGACTTTCCCCAAACCTTCGTCTCGGCTCAAATTCACTGCATAGCTCATTACCAATCCGGAAAGCTTGTTATCGTTTATACAAATGCGTTCGCCTACGGGCAGGCCGAAAATAGCGACATCGTAGCGCAGACCGCGATCGTTGAATACTGCCAGGGTGCGATCGCGCAGATTTTCATGGCGGGCTGTCACTAGCACGACTTTATCGAGATCGGAAATTTGCGTCCAGAATTCCACTACTCCGGGCAGCAATTCGTCATCGCCTTGCAAGTGCGCTGATATTTACTCAGCGCATCTAGCGTTCCTATTTCATAAACATCATCCAGAAAAACAACATCAAATTGCATACGCTGTTTTGCCAACCAACGGACGCATTCTCCACTCGCTGGGATGTCACCCAGACAGCGCCTATTCTGGAACATAAAAAAACCGGCAATTCCTCGCTCTGATGATGGTTCTTCTTGACAAACATTTGTGTCGCTGTATGACCATCGACATTTAAAAGAGCGACTCAACCCGATGACATTTCGATCGGTAATTTCTATATCGGGAATTTTTTCAAATAGCAAATCGCTCCAAATTAGCAGGAATGGAACATCGTCGTCCGGTAACAAAGTCAAAGCTTCTTTGACTCCACCCAATGTACCTTTTTCCTTGGCGCGAATCAATTTTACAGGTACGCTGGGTACGATCGTGTCTAAATATTTTTCCAGAACTTCGTATAGACGATCGCCGATCGTAATAAAGTTTGTCTGCGGGAAGCGATCGAACAAATGATACAGCAATGGTTTACCAGATACAGACACCAAGCACTTTGGCTTATTTAACGTCAGATTGCCTAATATAATAGCTATTGCTAACCCTTACTGCGTTGTATTTTTTGATTATTTCGCTCTCTTTTTGCAGGTACTCGCGATCGTATATGGCAGTGTCTTTTGGGTAAAACTCAGGTCTTTTGGCAATGATTTTCCAGCCATTGCGTAACCAAGGCTCTACTCTTCCCAAAAACGAACGAATTTCAAATCCCATCTCACCTCCGAATGGAGGTAAGACTTTTGAATACAAATTTTTCGTTACGCTATGTGCTAATAATTCTTCATCTTTGGTGGATTTTTTAATAAGGCTAGCTAAAATACTGAGGAGTATATCGCGTTTTGTCATAGGATTTTTTGCAGTTTAAAGGAGTTTGAAATTTTAGGATAATTAGTAACTAGCCGGATTATAATTAGTCTATTATAAAAAAGCAAAAAATGGCAACAATTCTTGGAACAAAGTGAGGGTGGTGTGCATTTATTGATTCCGGCAGCGGGTATGGGGCGTCGTATGGGAAGCGATCGCAATAAACTTCTCTTGACCCTTTTAAGCAAACCTTTAATTGCGTGGACGCTTTTGGCGGTCGAATCATCTAGTATCGACTGGATTGGTATCGTGTGTCAACCAGAGGATCTGCCAGATTTGAAAGCTATTGTGGCAGAACTGTCTCTAAGTAAGCCAATACAGTTCATTCAGGGGGGTACAACGCGCCAAGAGTCAGTTTACAACGGTTTGCAGGCGCTACCGCCAGATGCCGATCGAGTATTGATTCACGATGGCGCGAGGTGTTTGGCGACACCTGATTTGCTAGATCGATGTGCGTCGGCGCTTTTACAGCATCAAGGTTTGATTGCGGCGGTGCCGGTGAAGGATACGATCAAAATTGTCGATGATGCTAAGTTTATCAAAGATACGCCCGATCGCCGCAACTTGTGGGCAGCCCAAACTCCGCAAGGATTTGATGTGCAGTTGTTGAAGGAATGTCACGAAAAAGGGCGTCAACTGGGATGGGAAGTCACAGATGACGCCGCTTTGTTTGAAAAGTGCGATTTATCGGTGTTAATTGTGGAAGGCGAGGAAACGAATCTGAAGGTGACGACGCCAGTAGATTTAGCGATCGCCGAATTTATTTTGCGTCAGCGGTTGGGGAAATAGGATATATGGCAGAAGAGGAAAGAGAGAAAGGTCGATTTTGAATTTAATCTTGACTTGCTAAAAAGCGAATCGAGGAATTTTCAATGATTTTCTCAATTTCTGCCTCGATTCCCTTTTTATTCAAATCGGTTGCCAGCAGTAAATTCAGAATTGCAAAAGATGGCGTGTGCTTTTGGAAGTAGCCACCGTGCAAGTCAACGCCAGCCAGATTGCCGAAAATAATATTGCCAAGATCGATCGCCAGTCCGTTGTAACTATTGAGAGGCAACTTCATGAAATTAACGCCGCCTCGATTATCTGCCACTTTCATTTCCGAACAATCCAAGTAATTCAACTTGTCAAATAATTCCAAATCGGCTTTAGGTTGTTTAAGTTTTTGGGAATTGAATAGGATACGGATACAAGGTTCCGGTTTATCTTCTCCCTGTTTGGGTAAGTAAACATTTCCCAACCGCAAACCAGACATGGGAATACTCGGTTCGCTAAACCAATTGCCAACTGTGGAAAGGTAACGCAATACGATATCGCGATCGCTCGACATTAAATAAATTTGCTCGCTGCAATTAAACGCAGTGCGAAGATAATTATTTCGTCCTTGACGCAGCAATTCCAGCGGCACATCCGGGGAAGCCAAAATTAACTTATCTAATTGGAAATGTTCGCCAAACTTGTTGGGTTTTTCTTCATCGTAGCGGAAATGATAGCGTAAGAGGCTGATTGCGTTCAGAACTACAAAGCCACCCATGCTATGACCGATGATATTAATTTGAAGCGGTTGCAAAACCGCTGATTTAGTTAACTTGTAAAGGCCCCGATCCAGACGCGAAAAAAATTCTGCCAAATCGGGTATACCATAGTAAATAGCTCTTGTGCGATCGCCTTGGTAAGCTACTTCTCGCAACAGGTAGAAAGCCAATGACCAAAACACAAAAACAAAGCTAATTAACCCAATCCATTGGGGCTGTAAACTGAAAAATTGCCAGCTAAATAACCATTTTAAAGTTTGCAATAATCCATTGCTTAAGCTGCCAATAATGATAGAGCTAACGCTCAGCACTAGAGCAAACTTAAAATAAATATCGGAAGTTTTACTAACTTTTTTCAGCCAATCAAACCAAGTGCCAAAAATAGCCAGAGGTGCTTCGCTAGGCCAATTATATCCAATATAGATATGTTTGTTCGCTGCGACATTTTTTAAGTTGTTAACTTCTCGGTAAAAGCCATCATAAAATCCCTCTGATGAAGTGCCATAGCCGTGAGTTCGCAAGGTTAAACGTTTGATGTCATTATCTTTGATGATAACAGCTAATTCATCGACATTAAATAAAGGACGAAATCGCTCCAATGGGGGAATATTAGACTTAACATCATCAGCAGTTATTCGACTCACAACTAAAAAAGCATTGGAATTTTCTTGGCAGATAAAAATTTCAAAATTACGCCCGACTGATTGCCTAAATTTTTGATTTTTCCAGTCATTGAGAGTATTAATTACATATTCTTCATCCACAGTTTTTTCAAAGCAAAGATATTGCTCTAAATCGCATTCTGTTCGCAAACTATTAGCTATCTTTTCCTCAGAGTCTAACTGATGAGCTAATTGTACTATTCTCGCCTTTGTCCATCGGTCAGAAAAGGGTGGGGTAGTTTCTACAATGTCTTGCAACCAGTTTCGATCGCTTTCTCCACGTCCATCTTCCTTCCAAGCAAAAGGTAACGTTTCTTGGTATTGACGTTCGATACGCATAACTATTTACTCCTCTGGTAATAAATAGGCAAGCAAAACTGCTTAAGTACGTATTTCCGCGAGCCTAACGAGAAAACAGGAATTTTGTGAAAATGGGTAGATTGTCGAGCGAACGAGTAAGTGCAAATACTGATAAATTGGTGTTGTCGGCTCGAGCGCCCTGAAGTCAGTTCAGTGAATTAACTGAGATAGCTACGCCTACTATTGATGTTAATCAATATTAATACGGTATTGCCTCACACATTTGTGCGATCGCAATTCAAAAGCTGATGTGCATTTTGGATGCAGATCAGCCCGAATCAGAGATCTATGGTGTAACCGTAGGGTGAGCATTGCCCACCCTACTGCTGTTGCAGTCCCCGCACAGCAGCTTCTGCCTTCTGTACTCCGCGATCGTTATTTTGACGGCGATAGAGGTTGATGGCTTGGTTAAAAGCTTCGATCGCTTCTTCTTTTTTCCCCCATCTACTGAAGGCTACACCTAAATTAAACTGTGCGGTTGGTTCTTCTGGAGCTACTTTAGAGAAACGACGATAAGCGGCAACTGCTTGCTGGAGTTGCTCCTGCTCCAGCAAAATATCCCCGATGGCAGCGTGTGCTTCTGCTAATTTGGAATCTAGATCCGCAGCCCGCTGATAAGCTGCTAAAGCGGCTTCCAGATTTTTTTGAGAGCGTCGAATCCTGCCAATTTGCAGATGAATCTGTGCATTGCGCGGTTCCAGTTTAGCTGCTCGTTCCAAAGCAGTCAGTGCGCCATTTTGGTTGCCTTGTGCTAGGTACGCGGTAGCTAAATTAAACTGCAAATTGCTGTTGTTCGGCTCTAGGGTAACAGCCCGCTGTAGCACATTAATAGCGTCTTGATAGCGCTTCTGTTGCAACAGAATCGTAGCCATCGAAGCCCGAATTTCTACACTTTTAGGATCGAGACGGATAGCTTGTTCGTAAGTTCGCATCGCGCCCTGATAGTCTCCCTGGCGCATCAGAACCACTCCCAATCCCAGGTAAGCTTTGACGTGATTGCGATTGAGTTGCGTGACCCGTCGATAGGCAGCAGCGGCTCCCTGGTTGTCTCCGGCGCTGGCAAGGGCGTATCCGAGAGCGTAATGAAATTCTGCATTGTTGCCTTCGAGTGCTACAGCCTGTCTATAGGCATTAGCTGCTTCCTGGTAATTGCCTTGACGTGCTTGTAAATATCCCATCGCAGAATAAATACGGGCATTTTTGCTATCTAAGCTGGCTGCTTGTTGATAAATTGCTAAAGCACGCCCAAATCTTCCATCTTCTACTAACGATCGCGCATCGTCTAGGAGTCTTTTCAGCTCGTCGTTTTCAGGAAGCTGATAGGTAGGAGCGTTATCGTAGTCTTCATCAGCTTGGGCAATTGGCGGTGTACTTACCGCAATCCCTCCCAATAGCAGGAGACTGGTTAAGAACAGAATTTGCTTTTGCACGGTAGATTTTCCTTGTGTTTCTGCCATTACGAGAGTGCTACTATTGGTTTGATATTGGATCGGGATGAATTCCATATGGGAACTGGCTGATTATAATAACCTTAAATGTGTAATTTTATAACCAAGACAAGAAAAAATGATTGTCACAACAACTGATGTCGTGCAGGGAGCCGAAATTCAGGCTTATTTAGGTATTGTGACTGCTGAAGTAGTATATGGCACTAACGTACTGCGCGATTTCTTCGCTAGTATTCGCGATGTCATCGGTGGACGTACAGGTAGCTACGAGAGGGTGTTCGAGCAAGGACAGCGGGAAGCTATAGCCGAACTGGAAAAACGAGCTCAGCGTCTGGGAGCTAATGCGATCGTCGGTATTGAAGTAGACACTGGCACAATTAACGTTGACCAAAGCGGTGTCTTGCTGCTGATCACTGCGATCGGCACCGCCGTAAAACTGCGTTCGTAGAACTATAAGGAAGTAGTCTTTTTGGCGATTCATCTAAGGTTAGCTGAGAGGAATTAAGTTTTAACAGCCGATCGCCTTCAGCTAATTAACAAATACTTTTATCGATAAATAAATATTGATTCATCTACACTTGAAAAAGTTTAAATTTTTACGGATATACTTAAATAATTAAGTATTTATTACTCCCGATCTTCAAAAATTTCAGGTTTTTATTATATCTCCATCTTTTGATAGACCCGGCGATTCCTTCCAGTGGTAGAGATATCAAACATAAATTTGACTCTAAATTAAGCTCAAGGGTGATTAGCACTAAGATAACTCAGCTGGAAGGGATGAGGGGAATAAAGGAGGAAATAAAATATGGCATACGGTAATCGACCGGCAGATGTAGTAGATCCTGTAGTAGGAAATCGCATCGTTGAGTATCACGATCGCGTTAGGTGGGGCCCGATTATTTCCGGTCTTTTAGTTGCGTTAACTACTCAATTAATTTTGAGTGCTTTGGGAGCTGCGATCGGTTTGAGCAGCCTTGCCAGCTCTGGCGCACCCAGATCCAACGCAGATGATGTTGGTCTTGGTGTAGGAATTTGGTCAATTATCAGTTTGTTAATAGGCTTATTTGTTGGCGGTTGGGTGACATCGCGTGCCAGCGGCCCGATGAACCGCAATACAGCTCTTCTCAATGGTGCTATTCTCTGGGCAACTGCTTTAATTATTGGCTCTTGGCTGTTAGCAAATGGTGTAGTAGGTACTTTTGGAATTGCGGCATCCAATGCGGGAGAAGTAATTAACCAAGCTCAACAAGGGGGAATCAACGTACCGAATCGGGCTCCAAACGTAAGCGCACAGCAAGCACGCGATATTGCTGGCAATGCGGCTAGAGTGGGTTGGTCGTTTGTGTTCGGTTCTTTATTGGGTTTGGTAGCGTCGATGATCGGTGCATCTATTGGAGCCCGCAATTACAATCGTACTTATCAATAAAAATGTGAAGCGATCGTAGTTCTTTTTAGCACCTTAAAAAAGGTGCTTTTTTGTGATTTCGCAATAGAAAAAATTAACGCTGTCGCGAATATCGTCCGATTAGTTCTGCTGCTGCGAGAATATGACCGTTCATTGCAGCTTCCAATTGTTCTTTAGTCGCACCCGACGCCAATTCTAAATATCGGTCTAAAGCGTATAATTTGAAAAAGTAACGGTGCGTGCCGCTAGGCGGACAAGGGCCACCATAACCCAATTTACCAAAATCATTTTTACCGTGAGTGCCCCCACTTGCCAGCGTTGCGTCGTTGGGAACTGCTTCCGGTAAGCTTGTGATTTCAGGAGGTAAATCGTAAAGAACCCAATGCACAAAAATTCCCATCGGTGCATCGGGGTCATCGACAATTAAAGCCAGACTTTGCGTTCCCGTCGGTGGTGCATCCCACTTCAGGGGTGGCGAAAAATCTTGGCGATCGCAAGTATATTTGGCTGGAATCGTGCCATTGGCGGAAAAAGCATCACTTTCAAGTTTCATAGTTTTAACGTTTGCTTTTAATTGAGATTCTAAAGAAGCCAAGGATACAATAAGACAACAACCTCAAACCAACTCAGGTATAACAGAATGGTACAACAATTGCCAACTGATACCACACCAACTATTATCTACCCCGAAAGCGACGGTCAAGCAATGGCAGACAACACCAAACAATTTCGCTGGATCGTGGTAATTAAAGAAAATTTAGAATTATTGTTTGCTGATGACCCGAATGTGTTTGTCGCAGGTGATTTGCTTTGGTATCCGGTGGAAGGAGATAACAAAACTCGGCAAGCACCAGATGCAATGGTTGTGTTTGGCAGACCAAAAGGCGATCGAGGTTCTTACAAACAATGGGAAGAAGATAATATTGCGCCGCAAGTGGTGTTTGAAATATTATCGCCTGGTAATCGTCTGAAAGCAATGGCGCATAAATTGAAATTCTATGAACGCTATGGCGTGGAAGAATATTATGTTTATGAGCCAGATGATGTTGAATTAATTGGTTGGTTGCGTTCTGAAAATCAGTTAGAATTAATTGACGAAACAAACGGTTGGGTGAGTCCGCGTTTGGGAGTAAGATTTGAAATGACACCTGATAATTTGGAAATTTTTACGCCTTCAGGAGAAAAGTTTCTAACCTTTGTGGAACTAGCGCAATTGAAGGAACAGGAAAAACAGCGTGCGGAACAGGAAAAGCAACGTGCAGAACAGGAAAAACAACGTGCTGATGAAGCAGAGAGACAGTTAGAGGCGGAAAGGCAGCGTTATCAAGCTTTGGAGGCGTTGTTGAGGGAAAGAGGGATTGAGTTGTAGGGGTTGTGAGGAGGAGGTGCGATCCAATTTTTGGTACGTAGCTGAGCTTTAGCGAACTTATTACACGTGTAATAAGAGCGATAAAGCGCAACTACATACCTTTATGTAAATAGCTAAATATCTAATATTTCTTTGCTCACATTCTTTAAATCTTTGTCAGCAGGACGTTTGGCAAACTGTTCGTGACTATAAATCCATACAAGTTTAATTACACAAGCAGTCGGATTGACTAAATACATCAATCTGATTTGTCCTCGTAAGCTTTTATAATGAAGTAGCGAGCTACATTGAGAGAATCGATCATAGTTCAAAATGGCTAGATAAGTAAGGATTTTTTGGGATTATTTTATAATTAAATATACATACATCCTATTATAATCCAAAAATTTTGATAAAAACACTAATTAATTTGGAAGAATTCTGATAGGAGGTGCGATACGCGCTACGCGCAGGCTAAGCCAACGCATTTTTTGTGGTGATGGGGAGTGCGATCGCTTCATCTATTATCCAATCTCTGATATAAACTTATGCTCCCAAGAAGCTTCTAATAAAAACAATAATGAAAAGCACAATCAGTGCTAACACTATCAAAGGTATAACAGCTTTAGGTTTCATAATTTTCTACCGAACAGGTGTGAAATAAAGGAATTGACAAAACTTACAAGAGGAAAAGCTCGTGTTTATTTAGTTGGAAAAACCTATCCAAAAACATGAGTAACTTTCAGTTGCAATAAGCATTTTGGTAAGTTTTTGGATAGGTACGGTACTAAGGAAAGCTATGTGTATAGATTACGCATAGCTCCTAAGCGAGCCTCTTGCGCTTTCTCGTGTCCTATATGATGAATAACCTCTGTGAGTTTCTCATTTGCTCTATGACAAGCTTGCTCGTGTGTCTTACCTTTGTTTCGCGCTCCGGCGTAAGTTCCTGTCCAAACAGCTGCACTACCGACGGCAATCGTAGCTACGGTAATTACGGGGTCACTACCATGACTCATGTCTTTCTCCTTTAGTGGGTTAAATTTGCTCTAACCTAAACTAGAAAAAGTAAACTTTACTCTATCTTAAGCTAGAAAAACTAGGGTTGCCATCCAGCTAACGCTAGGAATAAGATAGGATTAAGTTAGGAACTTTTCTAGGACACTCACTTTATGGCACCTACACGCGATCCGTTTTCAGAAGCAGCTATTCACTGGAATTTAGAAAGGCTGTATAAAGACCTTAGTTCTGCCAAAGGAAAACCTTTAACACCTGTTGAAGAACTACGTCTACGCGGTTTACTTTGCGGCTATAGTCCGGCAGAGATTGCTGAAAAACTGGATAAAGATATTAAGGGAGTTGGAGTAGATCTTAGTAAAACAATATACAATTACGTTAAAAATCTTCTTGGCAAAAATACCGAAGAAAAGATAGATAACTGGAGAAATATTACACACTGGTTGGAAGAAGCCGGGTATAAAAATCAGGTAGCTTCTGAATATCAGTTAAATGATGGGGTATCGTTGAAGCTTTTGGTTAAACAGGCCAATATAACTCTAGAAAAAAATCAATTGATACTTGATATTAATCTCAGGATAGTAACTCCTACTACTTCGGATTCTACAATATTCCAAGATATACAAGTACAAAGTCCAGAAACCAATGGGAAAGAATAATATCGCAAATTGTACATAAAATTCAATCATGCTAGATCCGAAAGAGTTTGGTGAAATTCTGAGCAAGCATTTTGCAGAGGTTACACCTGAGCAGTTTTTAGCGAATCTGAAAAAATACTGCCCGGAAGTTTTCGATGATGTTGCTGAATCAGAAATAGCTCAGTCTGAGACAGATGAATCAAAAGAAGAATCGACTTTTATAGAAACGGAAGGAAGAATTAAATAATGCTAGATCCGAAAAAGTGTGCTGATATTCTTTACAACCATTTTGCAGAGATAACTACCGAGCAGTTTTTAGCGAATCTGAAAAAATACTGCCCGGAAGTTTTCGAGGATGATATTGCTGACTCAGAAATATCTCAGTCTGAGACAAATCGATCAAAAGATGAATTGGAGAAAAAGGCAGCAACGGCATAGAAATTAGCGTAGGTTGGGGAATGTTTATCTTAGTGGGGTGAGGTGCGATCGCCCTATCCCAACAAACTCTCAATCTCATTCAATACATCTGCCAAAATAGGCGCGTTTGAGGAAATTACATTCTCCTCGTTGCCATCATGTTTATGATGCGGATAATTTAGAAGATTCAATTTTTTGTGATGTTCCACGTTGTCATAGCGAAAAATCAGATTTTTTGAGGCATCCATGTACTGATATGAATACATTTCGCGGCTGATAGTCGTTTCAACATTCACAAACTCACGCAAATAAAGTATTGAACCATCTGTGAAGTTGATTACGCCACGAATAAACCCTTCTGACTCGCCTCTTGTTTCAGGTATGAGGTTGAACGACTGCACTAATGTACAGGATTCAATTACCTCCCTAAGTTGCTGGAAATAGTTTTCAATTAACAAACTCAACCACCCTTAATTTATTTACTTTGTCGTCTAGCATTTTCAGCATTCGAGATTCTCCAACCCACTCATCAAATTCCATATCTAATCGATGTTGAAGTTCATCATTTTCAAAGCGTCGCAAAAACTCTTCTGTAGACATTTGATATTTACTTTCAAATTCTTGAAGGCGTTCTTCCGTGCGTTGAATGCCATCTTTAAGCGATGCAATTCTTTTTGATAGTGCTTCTTCTATGAATTGCTTTAACGAGTCTGGATACTCGCAAATAATCTTAAGCTCTGCCATATTATCCTCTCGATCGTTATCGGTGTTTTCATTATACAGGACGGTTAATAAACCATGAAAAATGCCACACTATCTCAACAATACCACAATCTCATTCAATACATCTGCCAGCATAGGCGCGTTTGAGGAAATTACATTCTCTTCGCTTCCATCATGTTTATGATGCGGATAATTTGGGAGATTCAGTTTTTTGTGATGCCTCGTATTGTCATAGCGAAAAATCAAATTTTTCGAGGCATCTTCATAATGATATGAGTACATTTCCCGATCGAGCATTGTTTTAACATCCACAAACTCAGGCAGGTAAAGAACAGAACCATCTGAAAAGTTGAGTTCACCACGAATGAAGCCTCTATAATTGCTTCGCGTTTCGTAATTGACGTTGCTCGATCGCACTACGGAACAAGTGTCAATAATATTGCGGATTTCCTGAAAATAGTCCTCAATTAACAAATTCAATTCCTCTCAATGTAGTTAAATCTTCTTGTAGCCCTTTCAACATCAAAGATTCGCCAATCCACTCATCTATTTCTAAAGTCTCCTGAATTTCATCATTTTCATACCGAAGCAGAAACTCTTCTGTAGGCATTTGATATTTACTTTCAAATTCCTTAATCCGTTCTTCCGTGCGTCGAATGCCATCTTTAAGCGATGCAATTCTTTTTGACAGTGCTTCCTCTATGAATTGCTTTAACGAGTCTGGATACTCGCAAATAATCTTTAGTTCTGCCATATTATCCTCATTTCGTTGTCTGCATTTCAATTATAGCTGCCAATTCGCACCCAAAGTAAGGTGGGCAATGCCCACCCTACTACTAATTAAGCGGTGAAGTATTTCGCGACTGGGTGATAAGTGATAATCGCAGTAGTAGATTGTTCGGGGTAAATTTGTTCGCTTTCATCCATATAAAGATTGATGCGATCTGCCCCCAACAATTCCAACTGTTTATACTGATCCTGAATATTCGGACAAGCCGGATATCCAAAACTATATCGAGAACCGCGATAACGTTGTGCAAGCATATCGCGAATATTATTCGGTTCTTCGCTACCAAAACCCAACTCGCGACGAATACGGGCGTGTAGCCATTCCGCCACAGCTTCCGCAGTTTGCACCGCTAAACCATGAAAATACAAATAATCGGTATATTGATTATCTGCAAACAATTTCTGGGCAAACTCCGTCGCAATATTCCCCACCGTTACCGCCTGCATCGGAAACACATCAATTTGCCCAGATTCCACAGGTGCAAAGAAATCAGCAATACACAAACGGCGCAATGACTTTTGACGGGGGAAGTTGAAGGTAGCAACTTGCTTTTTCTGCCCGTTCTTCCATTCTTCTGCATCGTAAATATGCAGCGAGTTTCCTTCAGACTGGCAAGGGAAATAACCGTAAACTACTTGAGGATGCAATAATTTTTCCTCAATAACTCGGTGCTTCCACTGTTCTAAAACAGGATAAACTTTCTCAGCTAAAAACCGATCGTACTCTTCCCTTGATTGTTCTTTTGGTTTGCGGAATTGCCATTGCCCAGCAATCAAAGCTTGCAAATCCAAATACCAGAAAATCTCCTCTAAAGAGATATCTTCCGGCATCAAAACTTGCGTTCCCCAGAAAGGAGGAGTAGGACGTTCAATATCCACTTCCACAGCCTCAGAACGCCTGGTATCAATCTCTTGCGGTTCCTTGACTGCAACATCACCATTAGACTCACTCACAGATTTCTCTTTAATCTGCGTTAATCTGCGTGCATCTGCGGTTTCATCCAAAAATCCCTGCAAATCATCCCAATTTCCAGCAGCTTTAGCAGGCATCAATTTATCCATAAAATGCAAATCCGCAAACGCATCTTTGCCATAAATCACTTTACCTTTATAGGTATTCTGACAATCATCATGGACAAATTTGGGAGTCAGCGCCGCACCACCTAAAATTACTGGTACAGTAATTCCCCGTTCGTTAAATACCTCCAAATTTTCCTTCATAAATGCAGTTGATTTTACCAGCAATCCACTCATCGCAATGCAATCTGCTTTATGCTGTTGGTAAGCTTCAATGATGTTATCAACTGGCTGTTTAATTCCAAGGTTAATAACTTTGTAGCCGTTATTAGAAAGAATGATATCCACCAGGTTTTTACCAATATCGTGAACATCACCTTTGACGGTGGCAATTATGAATGTTCCCTTGGCATTATTACCCGCTTCTTGCTTTTCCATGAAAGGTTCCAAGTAGGCGACGGCTGCTTTCATCGTTTCGGCTGATTGCAATACGAAAGGTAATTGCATTTGTCCCGATCCAAACAACTCGCCTACTACTTTCATCCCATCTAGCAAGAAGGTGTTGATAATATCGAGAGGACGATATTTTTCTAGTGCTTTTTTCAGTTGTTCTTCCAAGCCGATGCGTTCGCCGTCGATGATATGTTGCTTGAGGCGTTCTTCTACCGGGAGGTTATTGTCTTCAGTGCGATCGCGTTTTGTCGTCTTCCCTTCAAATAGCCTAGTTAACTCTGCCAAAGGATCGTAAACGCACACATCCCCATCAAATTGCCTTTCGTCATAAATTAATTTTCGACAAACTTCTTGATGTTCCGGTTCAATTTTCGCTAAGGGCAAAATCTTGCTGGCGCTGACAATTGCTGCATCCATTCCCACTGCCATTGCTTCATGCAAAAACATGGAATTCAGCACAACTCTCGCCGCCGGATTCAAACCGAAGGAAACGTTAGAAACGCCCAGCAGAATATGACATCCCGGTAATTCTTGCCGGATGCGACGGATAGATTCAATTGTAGCTTTTCCGTTAGCCCGATCTTCTTCAATACCAGTTGAAATTGGCAATGCTAAAGTATCGAAAAAGATTTCTTCGGGTGGGATACCATATTCTACAGCTTGGCGATAGGCGCGTTGGGCAATTTGAAATTTTTTCTCTGCCGTTCTTGCCATTCCATCTTCATCAATTGTACCGATTACTACACCAGCACCATATTTTTTCGCTAACTCCAAAACTTTTAAGAAACGCGGTTCGCCATCTTCATAGTTAGTCGAGTTAAGTATACACTTACCCCCGACAACTTTCAGCCCCGCTTCCATTTTTTCCCATTCGGTGGAGTCGAGCATCAGGGGTAAGGTAACATTTGTTACTAGCCTTGATGCCAATTCCCTCATGTCTCGCACGCCATCGCGTCCCACGTAATCCACGTTTACGTCGAGAACGTGCGCCCCTTCCCGCACTTGGGCTTTGGCCAAAGATACCAATCCATCCCAATCTTCGGCGTTTAGCAAGTCGCGACACTTTTTAGAACCGCTGGCGTTGAGGCGTTCGCCTACAATCAAGAATGAGTTATCTTGCTCGTAGGGCTGTGCGGTATAAATCGATGCTGCCGATGGTTCGTAGTTGGGATGGCGTTCTTTCGGTTTGAGAGTTTGGCCGATTTCTGCTAATGCTTGAATATGGTCGGGGCGAGTACCGCAACAACCGCCGATGACTTGCACGCCCCAATCTTCGACGAATTTGGTTAGCGCCATCCGTAATTCCATCGGGGTGAGTTTGTAATGTGCGTGACCGCCGATGTTTTCGGGTAAACCAGCGTTGGGGACGCAGGAAACGACGAAGGGGGAATTTTCGCACAGATATTTGATGTGTTCGGCCATTCTATCTGGCCCGGTGGCGCAGTTCAGACCGAGAATGTCGATCGCATAAGGTTGCAAAATGGTCAGCACTGCACTGATATCGGAACCGACGAGCATTGTACCCGTAGTTTCCATTGTTACCGAAACCATCAGGGGGATGCGCTGTTCTTTTTTCTGGAAAAGATCTTCGATCGCATTCAGCGCCGCCTTGATTTGCAGCACATCCTGACAAGTTTCCACGATGAACAAATCAACGCCGCCATCGAAAAGTCCTTCTGCTTGTTCGGTAAATGCAGTTTTGAGCGTGTCAAAATCGATATGTCCCAGGGTAGGTAGTTTTGTACCGGGGCCGATCGAACCTGCCACAAAGCGAGGTTTCTCTGGCGTGGAAAATTCATTGGCGACGCGCTTGGCGAGTTCCGCCGCAGTTTTGTTGAGGTAATACGCTTTATCCGCCAAATCATACTCTGCCAACACCACAGAAGTGCCGCCAAAGGTATCAGTCTCGATCACATCTGCACCAGCAGCGAGAAAGTCGCGATGTACGATCGCGACTGCTTCGGGTTTAGTATGGACGAGGTATTCGTTGCAACCTTCATATTCTGGGCCACCGAAGTCAGCGGCAGTGAGATTTTGCTTTTGCAAGTTAGTTCCCATCGCACCATCGAAGACGATGACGGGGCGATCGGGACTGTGCAGGCGTTGGAGGAAGGGATGAGTCATAGAGGCGGTTTTTGAGATAGGTATTTGCGTTAGTCTTGGAATTACTTAATCTATTCTGCACTACTGGATATCGAAGATGCTTAAAAATTCTGTGGGTGAGGATGAGGGATTTATTCGTTTAACAATTGAGGAAGTGAAGGATGATTTAATGGATGCGATCGCGCAAGTGATGTTAAATCGATCGCGCATTGTTTTGCTGCAAGCAGGAGAAGAGGTAGCAGCGATCGTTCCCATTGATGAGTTCGAGCGTTTGGATTATCTCTTGGAGTGGATTAAACCTTCACAATTCACCCCTTGCGAAGAAGAATATTACGAAAATGAAGGAGGAATACGCTGTCTCCGAATCGATGAATTTCAAGATGATTTCTATGACATCGTTGCTGATGTTTTAGGCTATGGCCAACTTTTTGGTTTTCTCCCACCTGCCAATTTAGGCGGAAAAGAATTTGATATCTTTATACCTATGGCAATTTTGATGCCGATCGATAATTTTTGGATTCCTGAATACTTTATTGCTGCTGCTAAAAATAAGGTATAATGGAAATTTAGCAACTCGATTTTGGTTTGAGAAACCGTCTAGAAAAGAAACCCGGTTTCTTGGAGAAACCGGGTTTCTAAGTAAGTTTCCCAACAAGAGGAATAAAAAATGAATGTTCAAACAGTTAATACGCCAACAATTGCCAAACAAAAAGTTTCCCCTGGCAACAGTATTGTGATGAATGGCATTAAATGGGAAACTTATAAAGCATTGATGGCAGATGTCGGTGACGGTAGAGCGTGGAGAATTGCTTATGATGAAGGAGTGTTAGAAATCAGGATGCCATTACAAGAACACGAACAACCAAAGATAGTGCTAGCTTATTTTGTTACAGCTATAGCAGATGAGCTAGAAATAGAAACTATGGAACTGGGTGCATTACTCCTCGAACGGGAGGATTTACGCCGTGCGATCGAACCAGATACTTGCTTTTATATTCAAAATGAATCGCTAGTCAGAAGCAAAATAATAGATTTGCAAACCGATCCACCACCAGATTTAGCAATAGAATCAGACTATACAAGTTCTTCATTGAATAAATTCACAATTTATGCTTCTCTGGGAGTGCCAGAATTGTGGAGATATCGTAATCAAAGTCTGCAAGTTTATCAACTGGTAGAAGGGAAATACGAGCAAACGGATAAAAGTTTAGCTTTTCCATTTTTGCCTATTGCAGAAGTGCCAGGATTTATCGAGCAAAGTATTAGTATTGGACAGCGATCGGCTGTCCGTTTGTTTCGGGAAAGGATTAGGGAAATATTGCAGAATAGGGAGGGATGAATGAGCGTAAATTTGAATGCGATCGCCTGCCAACCTCACCCCGTCGATCCTAACGGATTTAATCCTAATGCGAATATACCTTATAGTTGTACCACCGAACATATTCGGCTGGCGATGAATGATTTTATAGATTTTTTAGGTTTCATCAATCAACAGCTATATGGAAGAGGATTAGAACGCTTTGAGACTATGCTAATGCCAGCTAACTTTAGCAGTTTAGTGGGCGAGTTTATGATTACAAGTATCCCTAAATATTGTACTACTATTGCCAAAAATCAATATCATAACGGACATCCCGATCTAATTCCAACAGGGATGTTTCCTAATAATGCTGTTCAATATGCTAGCGAAGGTATAGAAGTTAAGGCTTCTCGTTATTTGAGAGGATGGCAAGGTCATAACCCCGAAGCAATTTGGTTGATGGTATTTGTGTTTGATAGCAACCGTCCTAGTGATACTGTTAAGAATATTCAACCAAAGCCTTTTCGTTTTGTGAAAGTTTGTGGGGCGATGCTGACCAAAAATGATTGGTCTTTTTCTGGGCGATCGGGAAATAGTCGTCGCACTATTACTGCTAGTATTAACAATTCTGGATACCAGAAAATGAGCGCGAATTGGATTTATCAAGACCCTAGTTTACCATAGTGTCAATTGCTGATGTTCTATCTCTTCAATTGGCTTTTTTAAATCATTCTTTTGGTTGGAAATATCCAATGCTGCCAGTTTGGGAATAGCAAGGCAACTCATCTCGTAATATTCGGGATATCTCTCAATACCAATACAGGAAACACCCACCGCTTCTGCTGCTGCTACAGTAGAACCCGATCCCATAAAAGGGTCAACAATAATTCCTTCACCAAGAGGAAGAGAAGCATAAACTATTTGGCGCATAAAAGACTGGGGTTTGATACTTGGATGATTGGCAATTTCCCGTTCTTGTTGAGGTGTTCGTTCGCTGAAAATTACATCATTGAATGGGTTGCCATCGGGGTTTCTTCTTAATCCTCCAGTTTGGAATTTTCGCAAGCAATCACTAACTTTCATACCTGAAGGTATCGGTTTGCGGAAAATACCCCAAGGTTCGTAACATCCACGCGGCATTGATGATACATTGGGAAATTCTTGTTCGGCATTTTTGGGCCGATCGCCACCGCGAAGCGTTCTCACCAGCCGAATTAATTCACCGCGAAATTCTAAACCACCTTCAACTAAAGCAGAAAAAACTAACTGAGAAAGAAAGGCATTACTGGCAATAAAAACATGACCACCAGGAAAGATTACGCGCACTACTAATTTAGCCCACTCGATGAAAAAGCATTTCAATTTTTCTCTTTCTTTTTGAGTGAGTGCGGTAAATCTTGGCAAAGGCGATCGCTGATGTCCATCAAACGAAGGTGGAATTCTCCAAACTCCACCATTTCCGTTTTCCCTTTTGGCAATTTGCTCAAAATCGTATTCTTTTACGCCATAAGG
This sequence comes from Aerosakkonema sp. BLCC-F183, assembly GCF_041929145.1. Lineage (NCBI taxonomy): Bacteria > Bacillati > Cyanobacteriota > Cyanophyceae > Aerosakkonematales > Aerosakkonemataceae > Aerosakkonema > Aerosakkonema sp. BLCC-F183. Next base: position 34,305 of record NZ_JBHFNU010000085.1, read on the forward strand.
CGGATCTGTCACAACTGCATGAATGCTATTTTCTGGCATTCGATTTAGCCACTCGAAACAGTCCGCTTGTAAAATGAGAGAATGGCCTATTTGTTTTGATGGGTAGTCAAAGGTAAAATTGTTCATCTTTCAATGTTTCCTTTTTAGGTTTATAAGAAAAAAATTTATCCCTATTATTTTACTATTTAACGGTATATCGTGTCATTAGCTTAATTTAGTGCTATGATATTAATAAGCAATTTAATCATGTTCAAGTTTTACAATAGTTGGTAAAAATAAAATGGAACTGAGAATCAGTGAAGAACAAATCAAAATTTTTTACAGATTTTTTTGGTATAATATATTATGTTTTATCTTGCTAAAGAGGTGAATAAATGACTAAAAGAAAACAGAAAAAAGCTTCTGATGAATTGACAATAGTCGCTTACGACGTAAAGAGTTTTGATGGGAAAACAGGAAAGCAGGGGGCTGAAAATTTTAAGATATGGCACTCCAACTATGGTCGAGGAGCTTATGTACAAGAGGATGGAAGCCGTGGCTATTGCCCATTGGTGGAGCCAGAAGATGAAGATTGGATAGGTTTATACGCACAAGTGATGCAGAAGCCTCTAGTCAGACTCTTCCTAGACAATTACCCGATGGATGATTACGGTGTGTTCATCGTCAATGAAGTCCTCCCTATTAAACTCTTCCATATCTACCTGTTGGAACTTCACCCAGGGCTGCCTGCAACTGTAAACATCGGAACTTGGCATCCTAACAATCGGAACTACATTCACAAGGATGACTAGGGGGTAAATGCCACAATAATTACATCATCGAGCGTCTGATTAATTCTATCTGCCTCTTTCTGATCTTCCAGTTGGGATGCTCTAAAAAACAGGCGATACCTGTTTGGTAGACCCATCCCTTTCAGACGACTGTATCCCCGCAGGTCATCCTTGAGGGAAAAACGAAGAGAAAAAGGATCTGAGGGAATTTTTTCTTCAATTCCCAGCTTCACTGCCGCAAATAACTTGACCCTTGGATGAGAGCGATATTCTGTCGATGATAATCGGTTTTTTAGCTTCGTAGCATCGCTCAATAAATCATTCCATTGCTGTCGGAATAAAGGGTGGAAACGGATCTTCCACCCGTTGAAAATAAGATAACTCATTCTTCTACTATGACTCCTTCTAAAAGTGCATCTGCTTCCGCTTTCATCTCCTCTGTATAAGGCACAAGAATAGATGGATCTTTTATCGCATCTGCCATCAGCGCATCTAGGAATAGTTTCAACATTTTGGGGTCTTCCTCTTGTTCATCATCCTCATCTTCAGGTACTAACTTCACCAGGAGAGTTTTATCAGATAATACCTCAATTTTAACGCTGGCATTAATCCATTGTGGATGCTCTTTATAAAATGATTCCGGCAGTGATAAACTGGGTAAATCATTTGTTTGGGTGGCACTCAAAGAATAAATTTCTGATGCCATAATTTCACTTCCTTTGTTGCGACTACTTATGCTCATTATACCATCGTAAATTCAAAACGGCAGATCGTTATATTCATCGCTTTTCACTTCTACTTTCTTTTTACCAGAATCGGGTAACTCGATTACACCAGCAATCAATTTCCAGCAAGGATCGCCACCTTCCCAGTCGGGAGGTCGCCAAGGCATACTCAAACTAACTGTTACCAAACAATGATTTTTGGGACGATATCCTAAATCTAATTTCCTTACAAATACCGGATCGGTGATAGTTGTTGTCAATGTTTGATTATTTGCAGTGACAATTGTACCAGACCATTTTTGACTGCCTTCATATTTCACGCCAAGAGGATTAACTGATATTTTTACTGCTTTTACCAGTTCCAAGGTGCGACGCTGAGATAGTGGTAACGATTGCAAATAAGGCACTTCCACATATCTCAAATCGTTGTGCAGAATATATTCTTCTTTGCTACAATATTGTCGGAGGTAAGCTGCGGGAACTTGTCCGGAACGCATCCATTTTCCCGGCAATATGGAAAGGTTTTCGCTTTCAAAACCATAATCAGGCCCAGTTTTGGCTAAGGGAATTTCTAAAATATCTAATAATGCCGGTTCTGTTCCCCCAATCAGTCGCATTTCCTTGGTAACTTTACCATCTGGTAAATCGGAAACAGCACGAATCCACTGTCCTTTCATTGGGGTAATTCCGGCGATGCACCTTTCGCCTCGCTTCCAGGAATTCGCAAGGCAAATTATCCGTGTCATAGATGGCATATTTTCACGTTTCCCCACTTATTATTTAAATATTCGGCAACTAAACGGCGATGACAGTGATGTGGTTTTGCTTCGCTACATAGCAGACATCCTCCATCTAAAATATCGGGTGAAACTTTCTCCTCTATTTTGCGTTTGGCGATTAAATCGACAAATTTTTTCTCGTAAGTTTCCCAATCACCTTTCTTCTTTTTATAATCATCTAAGATATCTTGAGTGGGTGCTAAGTCTAAAATGTGAACGTATTCGATATTGCCAACTTTACGGAGAAAATATTCTAAGTCTTTGCGTTTGGCAAATCCTGCTAATTGGGAAACGTTATTTAACCGAGTGTCTATGACTCGCTTTACTCCTGCTTTCAGCAATGTCTCGAAAAATTGTTCGGCGCTTTTTTGGGTAAAGCCGATCGTATATAAGTTAATGTCTTTATTCATGGTTGAATACCTCTAGAATAAGTAAAACTTGCTGTCTATATCTCCGACTTCTTGAAGAAGTCGGAGATATAATCTTCTCTAGATCCCCGACTTCTTGAAGAAGTCGGGGATCTAATTTTCTCTAATCTTCTTTGACATATGCAATTTCGTTACCTTGTCGATTATAAGCTTCTTCTAGATCGACTTCATCTTTTAAAGGTGACGGATCGAATAGGCTTAATTGGATGGGCCGATCGCTATCTTTATTAAATTTCTTTAAGAGCCTTTTTTCTAATTCCTCTTGCGTTTCCAAACTGCCATCTGATAAAATATGATTTATCTGCACATCCAATTTTCGTAGTTGCCGACAAACTAAAATAGTGCGATGACAAGTAAGCGGATCTTTTTCCGCACACATCATCGCAATTTTGTATGTTTCTGCACCTTTAATTAGGCGTTGAATTCCTTCGGCAAATAGGTTAGTGGCAGCAATTCTTGCGTAAAGTGCTTTGCCAGTAGCATCGTAACAGCTTAAATCTTCCGGTCTTGCACCTAGTTCTCGACCCAGAAAAACGTAGCGAATACCAATGTTTTGTAATGATGCTTTTAAGGCGGATTGATTGAAATGGGGTAGGCGACGGCTGTAGGGATGCGATCGCACATCCGCCACCGCCGTAATTCCATGCTGTTGCAGCAACGAAATAAAAGCTTCAATACTGAGATTTGAGTGACCTATGGTGAATAGCTGCATAGTGTGAGTTTGATTTTGCCCCTGTAGTAAGTGTGTTTGATGATTTCCCCAGCCAACAATGACCCAACTGCCCCAAACCAGCCAAATCATAAGTAAATTATATTGTTTCGATAACCTATTTTGATTGATTTAAACTCAGTCAGAAAAGGGTTGTATTTGCGATCGCCATCCGGAATCACAGCTCGTCAGTTTGTATATATAACTTATGATGTCAGGCTGCATAAATGCCATTGGGTCAGGCACACCCGATATCAGGTCAAAATTCAAGGCTTAGTTATATCCAAGCCAGATTGACACTCCTGATACTTGAGGATTAGCTATGTTTTCCACACACTCATCCCGAAACGCCAAACACCTTTTCAAACTTCCAATTGAGCTTGTGGCACTTCTTCTTTACGTTGCTGCTTCTGGATATACAGTCGGTCGATTTTTGATAGACGCTAACAACTACACCATCGGATACGAAGCATACCGAAACGCTGATTGCACAGCAGCTGTTGCACATTTCGACAAAGTGATCGATGGCTGGCGCTTTGCCGACTTGCGTAACTATGGGAGTCTCGCCAAGCAAAAAAAATTAGAATGTCTCAACCTCATATCAGCTAAAGAAACTTTATCTGGCGATACGATAAACGTTATTCAAGTCAAGCAGTAACTAGCTTGCGATCGTAATGGCCCACAGACTTGCTGCCAAAACTATCGTTGCCAAATGTTGCGGCAGCAAAAATCGCAGCGGTTGACGAGCAATTTTTTGCGTTAAGACTATTGACAAAAGCACAGAAAAAATCAGGGTTGTTCCTTGCAAAAATGCGATCGTGGCTGGATGCGCTACCAACACGGGTAAACCTTCACCGCTGAACCCAAAAGTAGCCAAAGTTAATGGAAGAATTCGTCCAGCTTCGCCCAATCCCATCTGCAAATAGTGCGCCAAGTTCCCCCCCAAAACCAACGGTAAATAACCGTAAGCAAACTCCACAAACGAGCGAGGTTTCAGGGAACGATTAAATAACTGGATCGAGCCATATGCCAACAACGTAACTAATCCAGGTACAATCAAAGCTGCCAGAGAAAATCCCAAATGAGGCCAAAACAAATCTAAATTGAAATTCAATCCCAACCAAGATTGCAATTCCGGTAGACGATGAAGATATATACCCCCCAACAACAACATTAGCAGCGCTACTTCATAGGTATGAGGCACATGAGTAGTCCATAACTCAATCCCTGGCGGACGTAAATTTAACTCTACCGATCGATGCGGACAAGCTTTGAGACAAGTCATACAAAGTACACAATCTTTGTTATCTTCCAAATGGGTTGGATGAGAATATAAAGGACAGCCATCAGTCTCCAAGCCCTCGCCTTTTTGAGGCCCACCTTTGTAACATTGATAAGTGGTGCATTCTGCCGAACAAGTTCCTTGCTGCGCTCTTAATTCGGTCATCGATAATTTGGCAAATAAGCCATTCATTCCACCGATCGGACACAGATACCTGCACCAAAATCGCCGCTCAAAAATAGCAGAAAAAATCATCGCTCCGGCAGTAATTAACAGCAGCAAACAAGCAGAAAGGTAAGCCGTATCTTCTAAATGCCAAAGTTCTTCCCACAGATAAATTAACACAAATAAGCCAAACAAAAACCATCCTCCCCACTTTTCGGCTGACTGTCGCGGCCAGCGCTTTAGCTGACGCGGCCAAAGCCATAGGGAAAGTTTCTGTGTAACTTCTCCATATATCATGAAGGGACAAACAGCACACCACAGGCGTCCTACAAAGGGAAAACCAATCAAAACTAATGGCCACCACCAAGCCCAAAATAAATTTAAAGCCACATTTTGATGGCGATGCTGAGGGCCAAAAAATAAGAGCCCTATAACAATTGCAAAAAAGCTTAATGTGAAGCCATAATTAATTCTATCCGGCCACCAGGGACTGCGTAAAAATCGCCGCAAACTTGGATAGGCATTTAGGAGATTGAAGCGAAATTGTTTTTTCTTAGTTTGGGCTGACCAAAAAACAGCTTCGGTTAGCTCTTTAGCACCAGGAGATTGGACGATCGCTCTTTCCACCAAACTTTGCAATTCTCTGAGATTGCCGGGAAAATCGTAGGCTTGCAACCATCGCAAAGCTTCTGATGTTATCTCAGGTTTGGCTATACCTTTAGCTTTACAAAACAATCTAAAGTAGTATTCTACTTGGTCGGCAATATCCGCTTTTCGCACTCGCAGCGGCGGAACTTTGACTGCATGACCGACGAGGCGATCGATCGCAGGTAAGGTTTTCTCGGAAATCATCAAAATGCGTGCTTGACATTTAAATTTTAGCGACGATTCAGATGTTTTGCTTGTTGCTTGACTATAAGTACCTGTTTTTACCAATTCAGCTATTTTTGGCATCAATTCTGGGGGCAGTTCTTGAATATTATTGAGAAGTAAAGTTCCTTCTCCTAACCATTCAATTAATCCAGATTTGCCACCAGCACGACCAAAAAGTTCTACACCGTTTGCTTGCAACTTACTGCAATCAATTTTAATCATCGGTTGTCGCCGCTGCAACGAACTAAAATGGATAAGAGCGGCAATGTTATCTTTTTCCAGTCCCGGTTCTCCAAAAATTAACACCGAACGGCGATCTTCAGTTGCTTGTTTAATTTGCTGTCGCAAACGCACAGCGTAACGACTTTTACCTACAATTCCTCGTTTCGCCTTAGTTACTAAGTAGGGACGTAAAATAGTTTGGCGTTCTTGCTCATAAGTTAACTGAGAAGATATCTGGGCTAATTCCATCGCCAGTTGCTGGGAAAAAGTCTGGGTAATTTCCGGGTATTTGGCGACTAATTCCCGAAATTTGTCAGCAGGAATAAACCATACCTGACATTCGCTCAGCGCTTTGACAGTTCTTTGCGCCAACTGCCCAAATAGTAGCTCTTGTGCGTGAACGATCGCACCTGGGAGTAAACTGATACCCCAAACCGAACCGGTTTGATTGATGCGATCGCCTTCCAGCCGTCCTTGTTTGAGAATATAAAGACCTTCCGGTGGCGTGTCTTCCAGCACCAGGCGAGTTTGATTCGGTACGACTTTTTCCGTCAAAAGTGGCGCGAGATCTTCCAATACCTCATCCGACAGCACGCTTAGAGCTGTTCGTTCTTTTAGCCAGATTACCGCGTCGCTTGCTGTCATCGTTGGCGCTCCTATAAGCTTCACTTTACATTTTAAAGATATATAATCAAGAATATTAATTTTTAGATGTTATTGCCAACAAAAAAGGAACTAATATGTCAGATCCGATCGATCTGTGGGTGCCCTTAGCACTTCTGGGTTTGATTATCCTCGCGGCAATTTACTTCAGTCGCAGCAGCTGAAATGCCATTCGCCTTTTTAACTATTCCTGCCATGAAAAAATCTTTTTTCGCCACCGCACTACTTGTTTTCTTCCTGGCACTCCTTCCGGCGTGCTTCGGGAAAGAAAACACCTCTGACGCCGCCACTGCCTTCAAACTGACGCTGCCGATCGACTGCACGCTCGGTCAAAACTGCTTTATCATGCACTACGTAGACCGCGACCCCAGCCCAGCAGCAGTCGATTTTGGCTGCGGTCGCCAAACTTACAACGATCATACTGGTACAGACTTTGCTATTCCAGACGAACGAGCGATGGCAGCAGGCGTAGCCGTCAAAGCAGCCGCCGCAGGTAAAGTCCTCCGAGTTAGGGATGGAGTGCCCGATCGCAGAGTCGCCGATGAAACCGATAAAGCTAACGTTGAAGGTAGAGAATGCGGTAACGGCGTTGTCATCGACCACGGTAACGGTTGGCAGACACAGTACTGTCACCTCCGCAACGGCAGCGTTGTTGTCAAACCCGATACCGCAGTTGCCGCAGGTACGGTGTTGGGTATGGTAGGAGAATCCGGTTTAGCTTCCTTCCCTCACGTTCATTTGACCGTTCGCTACCAAAATAAAGTTGTAGACCCCTTTGTCGGTGCCAATGCTGGGCCCGGTTGTCGAGTCGATCGCAAACCTTTATGGGAACAGCCTCTGGGTTACGTTCCCACAGGTCTGGTGCGATCGGGTTTTGCCACCGAAGCACCGACTATGAACGCTATCTGGGAAGGACGCTTTTCGGAAACAGAACTTTCTCACAACAGTCCGGCGCTTGTTTTTTGGGTGCAAGCTTATGGAGTGCTTCAAGGCGATCGACAAGAATTCCAACTCACCGCACCCGACGGTAAACCTTTCGCCGTCCGCAAACAAGACCTCGCTCAGCCCAGTCGAGCTTGGTTGAGCTATGTTGGCAAAAAGGCATCCGCCAATCAACCGTTATCGCCGGGTGTTTGGCGAGGAGAATATCGCCTGATCCGTAATGGTAAGGTACTGATTGACGTGAAGCGAGAAGTGCGGATGCGCTGAATTGACACTCACCTTGATAAATCAGCAGGGGAGCAGGGGGGCAGAGGTGCAGGGGAGCAGGGGGGCAGGGGGGCAGGGGGGCAGGGGGGCAGGGGGGCAGGGGAGCAGGGGGGCAGGGGGGCAGGGGGGCAGGGGGGCAGAGGAGAAAGAATGAAACTGCTGGGTTATTTCTGCTTTGCTGTACTAGATTAAAGGTTTAGGTAAGTTTTTCAGAGCAGGTACGTAGAGTGAGATCGGTTTTTCTGAATTACTGGCGAAGGCTTTTTGCCAGCTGGCTGCTGACGCTGGTAGCAGTGCTGAGTTGTGTGTTACTTATCGGGACGCCACCTGCTTTAGCGGGTATCAACGACGATAACTTTGACGGCAATGTGTTTGTCCTTTATGGCGGGAATGGTTCCTTAGTGCCGCCAAAAGTGACTTTGGCACAATCGTTGCAGGGAGATAAGCCGACTTTGTTGGTGTTCTATGTAGATGACAGCAAGGATTGCAAGCAATATGCTGTTGTGGTTTCCCGACTGCAAGCATTTTACGGTCGGGCGGCAGATTTTATCCCCGTTAGCGTGGATAGTATCCCCGCCAAATCTACCTACGAACCTACGGAACCTGGGTATTACTACAAAGGTTTTGTACCTCAAGTTGTCTTACTGGATCGATCGGGTAAGGAAGTTCTTAACGAGAAGGGACAAGTACCGTTTGAGCGGGTAGACGATGTTTTCCGCGAGCTGTTTGACTTGCAACCTCGATCGCAATCTGTAGAATTGAAACCGCGATTGGTGAATGAGTTCAGTACGGAACTCGCCGAATAAGCTGTAGGTTGGGTTGAGGTGACGAAACCCAACCACCTCAGTCCTTTCCCGCTCAAAGAATATGTGTTGCATTAGGGGGGAGCTTATGGAGCGGGGGAGTGGGGGAGAAAAGAACAACAGTAACTTGCGATCGATAACTTTACGAGCGGAAGGAAGTAAGAATATTTGTTGGGTTTCGCTGGCACTCTACCCAACCTACAATTCATCTTCACCTGTGCCATATTAAACAAAATGCAAAAAAATCCTAGAACATAATATCCACCTAACCGTCCCAGATGGTGTTTCCATGTCCAACAACATCTACACCACCAAGGAACTAATCGAAATTTTGGCCCAAGAGCGCCAAGCCTGCCTCATGGGTCAGCGCCTTAACTTAACTGCGAAAGCTTCTGGTAATCCTTTAATTGATAAGTTTCTCAAATCCGAGGGAGCGCAAAAGTTTGCCGCTTATCAAGATTTTAAAGAGACAATTCACCGCTATCAAAGGGAACATGAGGTTTCCGGTATTGTCTGGCGACAAGTCACGGTGAACGGGAAAACTCTGCAAATGCCCGAAGTAGATGCCCAGTTGATTGCTCTCAAGAGCGATATCGAAACGCTTAAAGTTGCTAAGCCTTCAATATTAGCATTCTGGTATGAGGTCACAGCGGGAATGGATTTATACTTGAGTGTCAATAACGGCAAAGATTTTCGATCGATCTCTCCTGCGGATGTGGGCAGAATTTCTCAGCGCACCGAATGGGCCGGTTTGTGCAACTTTGAAAAGTCCGATTTCCTAGAAATTATCTTGCAGCTGGGATGGGGAAAACCGGAGGAAGCTGTTTACAAGCGGGGATGGCCGACTTCCGGCAGCGAGTATATCCATGCGGTAAAGCCCGGAAATCGACCGATTTGTTAAGAGGGAGCGGGGGAGCTAAAAGTCAAAAGTCAAAAGTCAAAAGTCAAAATTCCTTTTCTTCCTTCTTCCCTTTTCCCTTTTTCCTCTTCCTTCTTCCCTAGCCCCTAATCCCGACGCCCTAGCCCCTTTTTTGACTTTTGACTTATCAACGCTTTGTACAAACGTCGCGTTTGGGCTCGCAAATATTTCCATTGGTCGATCGCATGGACTGCGATCGTCGCCAAAAATGTGTAAGACAGCCAAAAATGCAGGCTGGTGCTAAAGTCCGCCAGTGCTTTGTTTTCTGGAAATAAGTCTGGCAAAGCAATACCAGTGCCGAATATAACTACATCGTAGCCATGAGAGTTGGAACAAAAATAGCCGCTCAGGGGAACGAACAGCATAAAAATGTACAGAACTGTATGAAAAGCGAACGTTTTCAGCCATTCCCCCGTCAAATTCGGCTGACGCCGCCTATACTTGTGTTGAATAACGCGCAGCAGTACAAAAATTCTGGCCAGCAGTATACTCATCACCACTACCCCAAGCGTCTTGTGGAATCCGTATAAAGACTCCCCATACGTTACTTCTTCTGGCAAATCGGTCATGTAAGCGCCCGTAGCAAATAGCACGAGAAAGCAGGCGGCCATTAACCAATGTAAAAACCATAAATTCTGAGCATCGGTCTTTTTTTTGCCTTTTTTAGTTCTAACGTGACGTTCTCTCCCGCCCGAGCTTGCGCTATAACGGGAGCTTCTAATTCAGAATAGAGATAGCTGTATACCATCCCAGCCTGAAAAAGCTTCGCGCTTCGCGGGCTGGGTATCCCCTAAGCCTCCACGCGCAGACAAGATGAGCCCCACCTCGTTTAACGCTCGGTCTAATATATTCCGAGCGGCATTCTCGTCTCTATCCATTCCCAGTCCGCATCTATGACATTCATGCAGGCGCAGAGAGAGAGTTTTCGGTACTTTCGCTCCACAGTTTGAGCAGTTTTGAGATGTTCCATAAGGACTTACCTTTACCACTCGAACACCGCATCTGACTGCCACTGCGTCCAGTATGGTAATGAACCTCCCCCATGCTGCATCCAAAATTGATTTACTCAACCTTGTACGAGCAAGCCCTTTGATGTTTAAATCTTCCACCGCAATCAAGTCATACTTTTTGACCAGATTGTGAGCGGTATTGTAGTGAAAATTTTCCCTGATTCGACCAATACGTTGATGAATTCTGGCTATCTTGTTTTTCTGCTTGTTAGAGCGGTTTGACCCCTTCTTTGACCTTGCTAACTTACGTTGTTGACGAGCCAAGTGCGACTGGGTTTTGCGGTAGGTTTGTTGAATGGGAACTGTCTCACCTTCAGAGGTAGTCAGAAATTCCTTGAGTCCTACATCAATACCAACAGCCGTTTTCACCTCATCTAATGGCATGGGTTCAGGCACGGTTTCATCCTGTACAGAAATAGAACAGTACCACCCATCAGCTTTGTGAACAATGGTGCAAGTTTTTAGGGTAAATCCATCAGGAATAGGACGATGCAAGATGACTGGCATCTCTCCTATTTTTGACAGCTTCAATACACCATTATTCAGGTGCGCTCCTGCTTTTGGACAATTTACTCGTGGGTAAACAAATGACCGCAACTCACCAACTTTTTTGAACTTTGGCCTGCCACCTCGCTTGCCCGATTTATCGGGAAATAGCCAGCGTTCCCAAGCTTTGTTTAACCGTTGCAGGTTAACCTGTTGTGATTCTGACCAAATGTTTTTATAGTCAGGAAACAGCACCTTGGTTTGTTTCAGGTCTGATTGCTGGGTGTAATAGTTAACCGTTGTAGGTATTTCGCCTATTGGCTCAGAAACAATACTACAGCGGTCAATCTGACAACGGGTTCGTCGCAGCCAATCTAACCTTTGTCCCAAACAATAATTCCAGTGACGGCGAAGCAGCTCTAATGTATAGAGCATGGTTGCCTCTTGTTCGTTACTGGGCACAATTCGGTAGCAGTAAGTTAGAATCATAATTATCATTATATAGTTTATCGCCAACTATGACAAGTGCTTATGACAAAGGTTTTAGGTCTGTATACTCGCTTACCGCTCACATCGTATTCGTGACCAAGTACCGCAAGAAAGTGATCGATAAAGTTATCCATGAGCGACTAGCTACCATCTTTGATGAAGCTTGCTCAAAGTGGGAGACAACGCTGCTAGAGTTCAACGGAGAGGATGACCATGTACACTTACTGGTGCGCTATCATCCTCAAGTAGAACTAAGCAAGTTTATTGCCAACCTTAAAACCGTTTCTAGTCGTTTAATCCGCAAAGAATTCGGTGATTACCTCAGTCAAGTCTACCGAAAGCCAGTGTTCTGGACTGGCTCTTATTTTGTTGCTAGTTGCGGAGGGGTAACGGTTGAACAACTCAAAAAATATGTTGAGCAGCAGGCTACTCCAGAATAAGGATTCGCTCCCGCTCAGTTTTATACTGGTCGTCATTCCCCACCCGTTAACCCTATCGGGTATAACGGGCGACCCCTGCCGACATTAAGTTGGGCAACAGTCACCTGAGTTTCTCCTTTCTAAAATTTTGAGTCTGTAGAATGGATCGGAAGGCAGAATTTTTGCGATAATCATTCATTTTATCGCTCTGACGCACTCTATTTAGTGTCAAATTTTGCTTTTTGATGTCAGCGAATATGGGATTGACGAAGAGTGCAGATCTGAGGGTTATGAGTTAATAATTAAAATTAATTCAAGACATTTTTTCAACAAATTGAACATAGTAATTTATCGAGCAATATATTCTCCTAAACTATCAGATCCTCAACCAATCTTTGATATGGCAATAATCCCTGGCAGTGCTTCTAGCGTATAGGTTAATCGAGTAACCCGATAAAGTCCATGCCAGGAAAATACTATTTCGACTTTCTTTTCGACTTGGGCGGCGTTCGGTGTGCGCCAAAGTATTTTTCACTGCGGTAGCGCAACCATACTCGCAACTGTTGCGGAATTTCGTCTTTTTGTTCTTTGGTCAGCGTGTTGTAAAGGGCTAATGCTCGCTCTCGTTCTCCCCGACAGGCAGCATTATTGTGAGCATCCCAATAACTGCGAGCTACCCGAATTCGCCGACAGACTTCTTTAATGAGTGCTTCTCCCGTGAGTGGTTCTTCCTGTTTTGCCATAGTTCGATCGCAACGCGCTATCCTCAATTTTAACGTTTAGTATGGATGTATTCGCTCTTGTTTCAATTTAGTTTGAATAATGTTGCAAATTTCCAACACAGTCGCCATTCCAGAAGATGAAATCGAGATGAGTGCGGTTCGCTCTCAGGGAGCCGGCGGACAAAATGTGAATAAGGTGGCGACGGCGATTCATCTGCGCTTTGATATTATCGCTTCTTCATTACCCGATCGCTACAAAGAACGACTGTTGAAACTCAACGACCAGCGCCTTACCAAAGAAGGTGTGATTGTGATTAAGGCGCAAGAACATCGCACTCAAGAGCAGAATCGGTCAGAAGCTTTGCAACGATTGCAAGATTTGATTAAAAGTGCGATCGCAGTTCCCAAACCTCGGAAAAAGAGCAAACCTACTCGCAGTTCTCAACGGAAACGTTTGGATAGCAAAACTAAGCGATCGCAAATCAAGACATTGCGCGGAAAAGTTACGGATGAATAATTTTTATCGCTCTTTCGGATGGATGAGGAAAAATGTTCGCTAATGTTAGAGTTGAGTGCAATTGGTGGGTTAAAGCACGGGAATTAAATTGGTTGAAAGTGTTGAAATTATCGTCGGTGCCTAACCCACCCTACGATTAGATGAGTTTATATTACCGCTAATTAAAGCAGTGGAAATCCAAGATTTTGCAAGATTTGTTTCAATCGATCGCGTCCATTTAATGCTTGTGCTGTTGCCACTCGTTTTAATGAATGCTCAACCCAATCTCCTGCTACGTTCATTTGCTGAAATTCGTAAAATTTTTGGATAATCTCGTTATACTCTGAGATCGCCTGTTCCTGTTGACTGAGATGATATGTTTCGCGATGGAGAACGGCAGCTTGGGGTAAACGAGGTTTCACTGCCGCAGGTTTCTCCGGATCGGGATAACCGACACACAAACCGAAAACGGCAAACAAATGCGGCGGTAATTGGAGGGTTTCGGCAACTTTTTCGGGATGATTTCGCATTCCACCAATATAAACTGTACCCAAACCTAATGATTCGGCTGCGATCGTCGCGTTTTGCGCTGCCAATGCTGCATCAATTGTTGCTGTCACAAACATTTCTAAATAATCTAAACCTTGAGCAGGTAATCCTCGTTGTATAGCAAGATGATGCAGTCGTGCCAAATCTGCCAACCAAACTAAAAATAACGGACATTGGCGAATATGAGCTTGATTTCCTGCCAATTGAGCCAAAATTTCTTTTCTGGCAGGATCTTCCACTGCTACTACACTCCAGGTTTGCAGATTGGAGGATGTAGCAGCAGACTGGGCGGCAGCGATTAAAAGTTCTAAAGTTTGTGGCGGTAATAAGTCAGGTAAATAGGCACGAATTGAACGGTGGGATAGCATAGTTGTCAACGTTTCATTCCAGAGGCTATCTAGATTGAATGTATCTGTGCCATACCGTAAGCGAATCAGATCGGCTGCGTTGGAAGTGTTCATAAAGTGAGGGAAATGGGCTCAATATGGGTATGGTAAAACAGCCATCTTTACTCTGCATCCATCTCTCACTTCATCATGCAACCTTCAAGTAATCCTATTTCTGACTCATTCTCAAACAATTCCAATCGATCGCACCGCCTGTGGCTGTTCTGCATCTGTGCGGGAATGCTGGTGTACTTCACCCAAGTTACGGCACTGTTTCCAGTTCTACCGCTATACGTGACGCAACGCTGGCACAATGCGCCAGTGGGATTTGTTGTGAGTGCATTGGCAGCAGGGCTGTTGTTTTTTCGACCGCCGATCGGTTGGTTAATCGATCGCTGGGGACGAAAACCCGTGTTGTTGATGGGCTTAGGAATTATGCTGGCGATCTTACCGCTGTATCTTTGGTCGCCTAATCCCTTTTGGTTGATGGGCGTGCGCGTCTTGCATGGCATCAGTCAGGCGGCATTCGCGACAGCATCTCAAACGATGTTGATCGATTTAGTACCTGCTTTGCGTCGCACCGCGATGTTGGGGTATTTGGCAATGTGTAATACGATCGGCTATTCTTTGGGGCCATTGCTGGGGTCATTGGTGTTTGCTCAAGCTGGTTTTATTGCGGTTGTGTTTCTGTTGGCAGGATCGATCGTTGTAAGTTTTGCTCTGAGTTTACCTTTGCCGTGGCTGAAGATATCGCGATCGAAGCAATCGATCGAAAAGCAAACTGAAAATTCTTTTCCTTGGAACGTAATTGTGCGGTTTCCGGTGCGGGATGCGACGCTGTTGTTTTCGATCGGCTCTTTTTTACACGGTGGGGTTGTTACTTTTTTGCCTTTATTTGTTTCCAACTCGGCTTTGTTTTATAGTCTGAATGCTTTAGTTGCTGTGCTGGTTAGATTTGGTTTGGGACGATGGGGGAATCGGGTCTCGCAGCAGTGGGTTGTCAGCATGGCGATTTTTTGTTCGGGTACTGCTTTAATTGGATTATCGATCGCACCAAATCTCCTGATTGTTTGGTCGCTTGTATATGGATTGGGTTTTGGTTCGTTGTTCCCGGTGCTATCTGCGATCGTTTCTTTGGCAGCTCCGACTGCGGTGCGGGGTCGCGTGTACAGTATCTTCTTGGCTGGATTCGACGGTGGTATGACGCTGGGAGGCGCAGGCGTACAATCCCTCGTGCAAATGTTGCCCTTGAGTACCCTATTTCTGATGTTGGGTGGCATTGGTTGGGGAGTTAGCCTGATTGCGTTCCGGCAATTTGCCCAGCCTATTGTTGTTTCCCAACCAACCGAAGATAACTAATCTTCTCCTTTTTTTTCTTTTTAGGGAAAGGTGCTCTTGACAGACTTTATTTTTTTATGATACTATAATCTTGATGAGGAAGAACTATCGATTTATATTAAAATTTGAATATATTTCCATTATAAAAATAATACACCAAAAAAGGGAAGTCGGTCAAGAGGGGATCGCACCTTTATTTTAAACTCTTTTAATTTTGCGATGGTCTGTGCGATCGCGCCCCAACACTCCCCAGTTCCCCGACTGATACCGTTAAGGTTTATTCCTACTATGTTCGCTGGAGCGAGGCACCCCATTCTTAATCCGCCCAGCAACTACCATCAAGAGTAGCGCTAGTCGATCGTCCGATAGCCCATCGACGAAATTTTGCATCTCTAACAGCGACTCCAACTGTTTCGGAAGCTCTGATATAATACTTCCTTGAGTTCCCCCAGCTTTTGCTAACTGGGAACAGAAGTACGTACAAGACCCTGGCCTAATTTCCTCCATTGCCTCCAGTAATTTCCACAGCACATCCGTAGAAACACCAGTTTTGCTCTTGCCGCGACGGAACTCGGAGATGTGATTTTCACTTACCCCAGATATCTGGGAGATTTGCTTGCCAGTGATCCCGTAATGTTCTAAGGTTTCTCGAAAAATTTCTGAAATCATTTTAAGTTTTGTATAGCTCTTAAGCGATAAATGTATTGACTGTTATCTTGATTAACTTTTAGGCTAATCAACAGCCGAGCGAAGCTAAACCGTATAGGCTAAAGCAGCATTTTTAGACAGCGTAAGCAAGATAACACAACAAAAAATAGGGTAAGTGTGATTTCGATCGCATCGCCTCGTATGGCGATCGGCAGCAGTAGCTGCGCTTGTGCAACGGTTTCAGCAATATTTGTTACCTCGTCACGAAATTATTATGAAGTTTTGTATAGCTCTTAACCGATAACTGTATTTACTGTTATGATAATTAACTCGTAGGCTAATTAAAAGCTATACAAAGCTGGGCCGTGTAAACGAAAGCAGCACTTTTAGAGGGTGTAAGCAAGATAACACGGTAAAAAAGTGAGGTGCTGTGATTTCGATCGCATCTCCTCGCATAACGATCGGAAGCAGCCTTTTGCGCTCCGATGCAGTTTTATATGGGGAGGAAAAAGTAAATGACATCATAAAAGTTAGGGGATTTCCTAATAGATAACTTTGCCGAACAAAGCAATTGTTTTTAATCACACAAGCCAGCAAAAATGCTGGTTGATATTGTTATTTTTTTAAAAAAGTAAGTTTTTAATTCAAAATTATTCCAGAGGGAATTTAATAAAAAAATCATAAAACTAACAAAAAAGTAGCTTGCTATTCAAAAAGAAACGTTATATAGTAAAAATCTGACAAAAAAAGCCATTGGTTTGCCCAAAAATCATAAAAATCTCAAAGCCAGCACAAAAAAGTATTAAATAGAGGATGCGCTCGCTTTCAGTTTTTGTGATGTGAGGAAAAAACTGTATTTTGTTTGAGTGAGCTACCTCGATTCAGGGAATTCTTGTAAAGATGATGAAAAAATTCACGAAACTGATTTTAATCACCGAACGTTGGGCTAAAAATATAGCGAGCCCAGATCGGAAATATTTAAATTATTTGCAAAAGCACTCATCAAGCTAATTTTGTTTCGCTCGCATTATTTAGCGTTACGCATCAAAACGAAAAAAATCTTGGCAGAATTAGGGAAACGGCATCAAAAAAATCCTTGCCCTGATTAATTATGCAGATATTCTGCACAAAAATGTAACCCGAAATTAAATTCCAGCTATCGAAATGTTTGCCAAGCAACTGGTGAATAGTTGCCTGCCAAATATTTGCAGTATACAGACATAATTATGTCTGGCTTTAGCTGGCTCGCTCCATCATGACTGATTTTGACAAATAACTAAATATTCAACAGGAGATTTTGGTAACAATGCTCGAAAACTTAACTGCACCGACTGCACAAACATTGCCTTTGCTACAACTATCCAAAGTGAAAAAAAATCCGGAAGTGGGGATAGGAGATAGGCTTCTAACTATCGAAGAAGTTGTGAAGGTAGCGAGGTCCGCAGCGCAGGTAAAATTGACAACCAACAGCCATATTCTCAAACGGATTAAGGCTGCTTGCGATTATATAAGTCAAGCTGTCGATTCCGGCAAACCGATTTACGGAGTAACCACAAAATTTGGTGGCATGGCCAATACAGAAATTGCACCAGACGATGCCTCCGAATTGCAAAATAACTTAGTTTGGTATCATAAAGCCGGAGCCGGAAAAAAACTGCCAATTCCCGAAATAAGAGCTGCCATGCTCTTAAGAATGAACTCCCACTTGCAAGGTGCATCGGGAATTCGGTTAAAATTAATCGAACGGATGAAAACCTTTTTAAACAACAACGTTACTCCCCACGTCCCCGAACTCGGTTCGATCGGCGCTTCTGGCGATTTGACACCTCTAGCCTACATCACAGGTTCGATTATTGGCTTAGACAAACGATTTACAGTGGACTTTAAAGGCGTAGAAATGTCATGCTTAGAAGCCTTAGAAAGGTTGGGAATGCCTCCGATCGATTTGTTACCCAAAGAAGGTTTAGCCATGATGAATGGCACTTCTGTGATGACTGGAATTGCAGCTCTTTGCACCTACGATGCTAAAGTTTTACTCGCTTTGGCAATGGGTTCTCATGCCTTAATGATACAAGGATTAGGCGGGACAAATCAATCATTTCATCCCTTCATCCACCGACTCAAACCGCATTTCGGACAAGTGTGGACGGCGGCGGAAATGGTGAAGTTGCTAGCCGGGTCGCATTTGAGTTTCAATGAATTAAACGGCGCGAATCATTTTAATGGAGAAAGTTTAATTCAAGACCGTTATTCGTTGCGGTGTTTGCCGCAGTATATGGGGCCGATCGTCGATGGGATGAAAGAAATCGAGCGCCAAATTGAAGTAGAAATCAACTCGGTTACCGATAATCCCGTTATTGATGTGAATCATCAAGCTAGCTATCACGGCGGGAACTTTTTGGGGCAGTATATTAGCGTGGGAATGGATCGGTTGCGCTATCTTTTAGGATTGTTAGCAAAGCATTTGGATGTGCAAGTTGCGCTGTTAGCTGCACCGGAGTTTAATAATGGCTTATCTCCTTCTTTAGTGGGGAATACCGACGGTTCGGTCAACATGGGATTGAAGGCGGTGCAAATTACGGGAAATTCCATTATGCCGATGTTGACATTTTACGGTAATTCCATCGCCGATCGCTTTCCCACTCATGCAGAACAATTCAACCAAAATATCAATTCTCAAGGCTTCGCGGCAGCGAATTTAACCCGTAATTCGATAGAACTCGCTCAGCAATATATGGCGGTTGCTTTGATGTTTGGGGTGCAAGCGGTAGACTTGCGAACTTTCAAAGTGGCGGGTCATTACGATGGACTAAAGTGTTTGTCGAAACGCACTAAACCTTTGTACGAAGCGGTGCGACAAGTAGTTGGAAAACCGCCTTCTGCGAAACAACCTTATATTTGGAACGATCGCGACCAATTTTTAGACGAACATTTGGCAGCAATTACCGCTGATATTCAAGCTGGCGGGGTAATTGTCGAAGCTGTCAAGGAGATTTTGCACGGATTAGCTATTAATGACTAATGACCGCTGACTACTGACTACTGACTACTAACTAAAACTATGAATATCGCTCAAAACATTGAGCGGGGGAGGCGCATTTTTCCTCGAAAAACCGCTCTGATTTTTGAAGGTCAATGTTTCAGTTACGAAGAACTCGATGAAAGGGCAAATCGAGTCGCGAATGGATTGCAAAATTTGGGTATCAAAAAAGGCGATCGCGTAGCTTTGTATTTGCCCAATATTCCGGAATTTATCTTTGCTTATTTCGGCATTCAAAAACTGGGGGCTGTGTTGGTTTCCATTAATGTAATGCTGAAGCGAGATGAAATCTGGTATATCCTTAATGATTCGGGGTCGAAGGCGATTATTACAACTGAAAAGTTGCGGGAAAATGTACCCGATCGCGATTTAGTTGATTTGCGGCGAGTGTTGCTGACCGACAGTCCCAATGCAACTGGTTTAAAACTAGAAGAACTAATGGCAATTTCTTCCCCCATCTTTCAATGTGTAGAGATGGAACCGAAAGACCCAGCGACAATTGTTTACACTTCTGGAACGACTGGATTTCCCAAGGGTGCAGTACTTTCGCACGGTAATGTAGTGTCGAATATGCACTCCCAGCGTTACAGTTGCGGAATTACACCAAATGACAAGTTGTTGCTTTATTTGCCTTTATTCCACTGTTTTGGACAGAATGCAATTTTGAATAGCGGATTAAATGCCGGCGCAACTATTATCTTGCAAAGGCGCTTCAAACTGGAGCGAGTCGTGCAGGCGATCGCGCAAGAAGGAGCGACCATGTTTTTCGGTGTTCCCACTGTTTTTGCCAAGCTTTTGGAAGAGAATTTGGATGAATTCAATTGGCATTCTGTTCGTTATTATTTCAGTGCGGCGGCAAATTTACCTGTGGAAATCGTGCGGCGTTGGGAAGAGAAATTCGGACGTCCGATTTATCAAGGTTACGGGTTAACAGAAACTTCACCATGCGCTAGTTATAACCATCCTTGGAAGTATAAAACTGGGTCGATTGGAATGCCGATCGACAATGTGGAAATGAAGGTGGTAGATGAGAAAGGCGAAGAAGTTCCCGTTGGCGAATTGGGCGAAATTATCATTCGCGGGCCAAACGTGATGTTGGGTTATTGGAATCGCCCTGAAGAAACCGCCAAAGTCATTAAAAATGGTTGGCTTTATACGGGTGATATCGGTCGGATGGATGAGGATGGCGATTTCTATCTGGTTGACCGTTTGAAAGACATGATTAATGTGTCCGGTTTTAAGGTTTATCCCAGCGAGGTGGAAAGGATTTTCTATCAGCATCCGGCTGTGGCGGAAGCGGCAGTTTATGGTGTTGCTGATGGAATAAAAGGGGAGGTTATTTATGCGAACGTGCGGTTACTTGCGGGAGAATCGATTACGGAAGCTGAATTGATGGCTTTTTGTCGGGAACGAATGGCTAATTATAAGGTTCCCCACAAGATCGAGTTGGTAGATTCTTTGCCTAAGAATGCAACGGGAAAGATTTTGAAAACCGTGTTGCGCGAGGAGGCGATGATGAAAAAGCAATAGCTGTAGCGCGAGATAGTTTCGTTTAGTTTCTCGGCTGCGGTACCCTAACCGATCGCAGTCGATCGCCTCACCCTCTTGAGGCTATGTTCGTGTCAAATTTTCGGAGGAATAAACAACCTTTATGTAATTTATAGTTGGAGAAAATCATCTAATATTTTTTTGGAAAAGTTACTGCAAAATAAAGTTTTTGCAGTAACTTGTTCGTGCTTAAAATTTGCTTTTTTTTATTTAAAATAAAGATTAAGAAAACGTAAAATCTGCCCCTAGTTAGTTGACATTATTCAGAATAGAAGATAATGTAAAAGGTCTGAGGAAAAACCAAACCAAAAAGTTCTAAAGCGATCGCGCTAAGAGATGGGACGGACAAAACACTCAGAGTTCAGTTTACTTAAAAGATGCTTGTTGTGTGGGGATGAGTAACGGTTTAATTACGTCAAATTCGGTTGGCGAACAATCCGCGAATGAGCGGGAAAAAACTGATGATATAACAAGAGATTTGGATTGCTACAGGAAAAAGCTTGTTAGCCCAGATAGTGCTGTAAAGCAGCAAATACCGTCAATCAATTCCGAAAAAAATTCCAACGATAATCGAGAAAGTTTAGGAGCATTCCCTCAGCTTAACGATCGGTCACTTGCTGGTGAATCGGTGGCTGAGGCTGTAGTGAAAATGCTGGAAGGATTGGGCGTAAAGTATGCGTTTGGAGTTTCGGGAGGTGCGATCGCTCCTATGTGGGCGGCGCTGGAAAACAGTTCCATTCAAGTGATTCACTTTCGGCACGAATCGGGTGCAACTTTTGCGGCAACGGAAGCTTATTTTGCCAGTGGCGATCCTGTAGCAGTTTTTACCACAGCAGGGCCGGGAATTACTAATGCTTTGACAGGACTATTTGCGGCACGTTGGGAAGGGGCAAAAGTGATTTTAATCTCGCCTTTTACCTCAGAAGCACAACGGGGTAGGTTAGCTTTTCAAGAAACTAGCCCTTATACGATGCCAATGGAAGGGATTTTTACTTCAGGAACGCTGTTTCATTATGCAAAAATTTTGGAGGATGTCAAGCAACTGTCAGAAGTATTTTGGCAGTTAGAGGAAGGGTTAGTGCAACCTAGTGGTTTTGTCGCTCATATCAGCGTTCCCACGGCGATCCAGTTAAGTTTGAGTAATGTCTCAATCCCCCAAAAAAGCTTATCTCATTCTGCGATCGCTCCTGAGAAAGAGGTCGAGGACTGTGCCAAGATACTATTTGAAAAACCATTTGCGATCTGGCTGGGTTTTGGGGCGCGGGGTGCTAGCGATCAGATCCGCGAACTCGCTCAAGAAACTGGGGCAGTCGTGATGTGTTCGCCCCGTGGTAAAGGAATTTTTCCTGAAGACGATCCGCAATTTGTCGGAGTTACAGGGTTTGGTGGCGATGCGTCTGCGATCGCTTCTATGCAGGAAGAAATGCCAGAACGGGTGTTAGTATTAGGGACTCGCTTGGGTGAATTCACTTGGAGTCCGGCAATGGCTCCCTCTGGGGAGTTTATTCATGTTGACCTTAACCCGGATGTGCTAAAAACTGTCTATCCAAAGATCGAGAAGATACCGATAAAATCTGATGTGAAGGCATTTGTAAGTAAGTTACTCAAGTGCCTTCAGAAATATCCCAAAACATCAAAAGCGTTCGTGAAGCGTAGCGTTAGCCGTGTCCCGAAATCCCGGCCATCACAAGAATTATTCACCCCTTGCGATACTGGGCTAATCAGACCGGAAGTATTGATGCAAGCAATTCAGCGAGTCGTTGTTGATGCAAGTGATGCGCTAACGATCGCAGAGGCGGGAAATTCCTTTGCGTGGACAACCAATAAATTGCGGTTTACCGAACCGGGACGCTATCGAGTCAGCACTGGGTTTGGCTCGATGGGTCATGCGGTGACGGGCGTTTTGGGCGCTGCTTTAGTGCGGAATAAAAAAGCAGTCGCGATCGTTGGGGATGGGGCGATGCTAATGAATGGCGGAGATATTAGCACAGCGGTTAAGTATAAAATTTCTGCGGTTTGGGTTGTTCTCAACGACGGTCGTTACAATATGTGCGCTCAAGGTATGGCAAGACTTGGATTTGATGGTGTGGATGCAGAATTTCCTTCAGTAGATTTCGTACAGATGGCTAAGAGTATGGGGGCTGATGGCACTCGCGTGGAACGCGAATCTGAGCTTGAGAAAGCTTTGAGAGAAGCAATGGCATCGGAAAAGCCGTTTGTGGTTGATGTCATCATCGATCCGACTTGTCCTGCACCGATCGGCAATCGGGTTCAAAGTTTAGTTGCACAAGGTTATAAGTAACTAAAAAGAGGGCATTTTGTGATGAATCAAGCTGTGGGAATTAAGTCGATCGCAGTTAGTTTTCCAAAAACTGTGAGAACAAACGATTATTTTCGAGAAAATTATCCTGAGTTGGTAGAAAAGGCTGAACAAAAAAGTGCAGCAAAAGCTTTTTCGCCAGATCGAAATATTTCTAACGGTAATGAGGTTGACTTGTGGACACAAGAGATGGAGCCTTACTTGTCAGACCCTTTTCGAGGGACTGTGGAAAGGCGAGTGCTTGACCCTACTGAATCGTTACTAACATTAGAGTATCAGGCTGCTAAAGATGCTCTTGAAGCAGCAAAACTTTCTCCTATGGATATCGATTTGATGATAGTCTCATCAATGTTTTCCGAACAACCAGGCGTGGGCAATGCTGCTTCACTTGCTGGCAAATTAGGTTTGCGCGGTGCTGCTTGGAATCTTGATTCGATGTGTTCGGGAGCAATTGTTGCACTCCAGACTGCCTCTGCAATTGTGAGCATGGGGGTCTACCGTAATGTCCTAATAGTAGTTTCTTGCAGTTACTCTCGTTTTGTTGACGAAAATGATACGCTTGGATTCTTTACTGGCGACGGTGCAGCAGCTTTTATACTCACCTCAGTTGAAGCGAATCAAGGAATTCTCAGCACAAAAATTATTAACACTGCTGAAAGTTGTGGAGCGTTCTTTAATGAACTAGCCATAGATGATTTAGGTCAGCCACGAGTATTTGTACGGGCAGACAAGAAAGCTAGTCATATGTTTCGTGATATATTTGTTAAGTTTTGCCGTACTTGCTGCGAAAGTGCGATTGCTGATGCAGGCGTTACCTTGGATCGAATTGACTTTTTTGTTTTCAATTCGCTGATTCCTTGGTACGTGAATGTTTATACCCGTGCATTAGGTATCCATCCAGAGCGCACAATTAACCTCAACCCAATTTACGGGAATATTGCAGTGGCATCTCCCATTGTCAACTTGTACCACGCTATACAATCGGGCAAAGTTCGAGAAAACGATTTGATTCTTATGTATGCTTTTGGTGGTACATCGAACGCCGCAGCGACAGTTATGCGTGTAGGTAAGGTAGCGCTTGGCCCCACCTCCTTTAATCAAGGATGCTAATGAAACTCAAACAAATTGTAGACTCAAATTAGAGAGTACGTCGATGAGCGATAATTTTAATGGAAAAGTAGCGCTGGTAACTGGAGCTTCTTCTGGTCTTGGTCAAGCAACAGCACTTGCGTTTGCCCGTGCAGGAGCGAAAGTCGTAGTTGCCTGCCGACGTAGAACAGAGGGAGAACGTACAGTGCATTTAATTCAAAAAGAGGGTGGCGAAGCTTTCTTTGTTAACACAGATGTATCAAAAGCTGTTGAAGTCGAAGCAATGGTTAACCAGACTCTAGAAAAGTACGGTCGTCTGGACTGCGCCTTGAATAACGCAGGTGTTGAGACAATGGGTGCGCTGAGCGATACCACTGAAGATGACTGGAACTACGTAATTGATATCAATCTCAAAGGAACTTGGCTTTGCCTTAAATACGAAATTTCAGCATTGCTCAAATGCGGTGGTGGTGCTATTGTAAATGTCGCTGCTATTGCTGGTGTTGTTGGTATGACTGGTCTTTCTATCTATTCAGCAAGTAAAGGCGGGATCATTGCCTTGACTCAGGCAGCAGCAATTGAGTATGCTGGCTTTGGAATCCGTATCAATACATTGAGTCCTGGTGCTATCAAGACTGAAAAACTGGAGCAACTTCCAACAGACGTAATTGCTCAGATCGTAGCAAAACAACCATTAGGGCGTAGCGGTCATCCACAAGAAATTGCTGAAGCAGTATTGTGGCTTTGTTCAGATAAAGCTTCATTTATTACAGGGCATAACCTAATAGTTGATGGAGGATATACTGCTCAATAAATTAAAGGCTTGGGGTGTTTTCCATCTGGTGTACCTCACTTATGTAACAACCGCATCATCCCAATTTTGCAAAAATACCAGGCGATGTTGATGAAGATGATTTTTTGAAAAGCGAAGAAAAAAATATAAAAGTCTTATGAAGAAAAAAAACATAAAAGTCTTATGGTTAATACTAATAGTCATACCCTTTTCCTTCATTTCTCTCAAGGTTAATTGTCAAATTATACCTGATACAACTCTGCCTACTAATTCTAGTATCACACTTAATGATAATACATTCACTATCAATGGCGGCACGACAGCAGGCAACAATCTTTTCCACAGTTTTCAGGAGCTTTCTCTTCCCACAGGAAGAGAAGCTTTTTTTAATAATGCTAGTAATATTCAACATATTTTTAGTCGGGTTACCGGAGGAAATGTCTCTAACATTGATGGGTTAATTAGGGCTAATGGAACAGCAAATTTATTTTTTATTAATCCCAATGGCATCATTTTTGGGCAAAATGCCCGATTGAATATTGGCGGCTCTTTTATAGGTTCTACAGCTAATAGTATTATCTTTGATGATGGCTTTACATTTAGCGCTACGAATCCACAGTTTCAGCCATTACTGACATTCAATATACCAATTGGTTTGCAGATTGGGCAAAATTCAGAGCCCATTATGGTACAAGGAATAGGTCATAATTTTAGTGCGGATAATACAACCTTTGCGCCAATTAATAGGAATGAAAATACGAGTGGCTTGCAGGTAAAATCTGGAAATACTTTAACTTTGCTTGGTGGTGATATTAACTTAGATGGAGGTCTGCTAAAAGTAGATAGAGGACACATTGAAATAGGTAGCATTGGTGAAGGTATAATTGGGTTAAATACAACCACTATGGGATGGTCTTTTAGCTACGATAAAGTGCAAAGTTTTCGAGATATTAACTTGTCTGGAAAAGCAGCCCTTGATGCTAGTGGTTTTGGGGGTGGTTCTATACAAATTGTAGGTCGTCAAGTCAAGTTAACAGAGGGTGCTATTGGTTTAATTCAAAATGAAGGAGAACTATTATCTGGAAACTTAACAGTTAATGCTTCTGAGTTATTAGAATTAATTGGAACTGAACCAAATGGCTCATTCCGTAGCAGCTTGGTTAATCAGACTCTAGGAGCAGCTAATGGTGGTCAAATAAAAGTTTCAACGAGAAGATTACAACTACTTGATGGGGCGGTTATATGGACTAGAACCTTTGGCAGCGGCACAGGTGGCGATTTATACGTAAACGCTTCTGAGTCAATCGAAGTGCGCGGTTTTTATAGCCTTGATCCCACTACTTATAGTTTCCTTGGTACTTGGACTTTTGGCTCAGGAAATGGAGGAAATGTTACAGTATTAACTCAAGGGCTAACTATTTTGGATGGAGGAAGTGTAAGCACACCTAGTATTGGTGGTGCTGGTAAAGGAGGAATTTTAACCATAAACGCTTCTGACTCTGTAATGGTTAGTGGTATTACTCCCACAATTTTTCAACCAGCTTCTATTGGCAGTGCAACCACTGTAGGAGGTGGTGGGATTGTGACTATCAATACATCGAGATTGGTACTGAAAAATGGAGGAATTATTAGTACTTCAACTCTTGCACAAGGTTTAGCAGGAAGCATAACTATTAATGCTCTTGATTCTGTGGAAATAAGTGGCGTAGGAATAGGTAGTGGACTGCCCTCTCGAATAGAATCAGCTGCACCAGTGGAATCTGAGGCTTTCCGTAAGGCTTTCGGACTACCAGACGCACCCTCCGGAAACTCCGGCACCGTCACCATCAACACCCCCCGTCTCACCATTGCCGACGGTGCCAGAGTCAGCGTCGCCAACCAAGGCACGGGTATCGCAGGCAACCTCAACATCAACGCAGGTTCTATCCGACTCGACAGCGCAGGCAATATCTCGGCGGCGACGGCATCGGGTGAAGGCGGCAACATCAATATCACCACCGACTTCCTGCAACTGCGCCGCGCCAGTCAAATCTCCACCCAAGCTGGCGGTACGGGTAACGGCGGCAATCTCAACATCAACGCCAACACTTTCGCCATCCTGGAGGGCAGCGAAGTCAACGCCAATGCCTTCCAAGGTACAGGCGGCAATATCCAAATCGACTCTCAAGGTTTATTCGCTTCTCCCGACAGCCAAATCACCGCCAGTTCGCAACTGGGAGTTTCCGGCAGCATTAATATCAACAGTCCGGAAGTTAATACTACTGGCGCACTGATAGAATTACCCCAAAATCCTGTAGACCCCACCCAACAAGTCGTCGCCGCTTGCACTCCCGATAAAAACAATAGCTTCACAGTTGCCGGTCGCGGCGGTTTGTCGGAAGACCCCACTCTACCAATTTCCAGTTTTGAGATTTGGGCGGACTGGAACGACTACACCCAGCCAACTTTCAGAAGCACTAACAGGCGGTTAGATTCAAAACTTTTCCCTCGCGAACAGCCTCCTTTAGTAGAAGCTACGAGTTGGCGCGTGAATGCTAATGGCCAGGTAGAACTATACGCCAATGTTAGCGACGCTAGCAATTACACAAATAAGTCTAGCTGTCGGTAGTTTGGCAATAGCGGTGCGCTCTCTCTCACTCTTCAAGCTATCAAAAAAGAATAATATCGAGTTGCTTTTAAAAATAGTAGATTTAGTTTTAGGAGCAGATGGGAAACATTGTTGGCTTAATGAATGCAACTTGTTGTAAGCTAAAACTGAGTAGGATAAATGTAATAAAAAATACAAATAAATTTAAATTACAAAAAAATTGCTTTTTTTAAAGATTTAATTAACTTTCGCAAGTTCCTCAAAAAGCTGCACTGAGTAGCCCAGGAAAACATAAAAAATCAATTAATGCTGTAAAATGTTAGAGCCAGGGTATCACAAATCGTAATGTTTAACCTGAAACAAGCAAGGAGATTTCAGGGTATGGAAACCAGCTACTCTAGGGAAAATATCTCACGGAGAAATTATCGATTAGCAAGTTTACTGGTAATTGCTTCATCTGTGATTGTAGGCGGGGGAACGGCTTGGGCTTTTGAGGCTCGAGCTTTCGATCGCATTCCCAAAATAGTCAGCGTTAAGTACGAACCACCTACCGATGAAGTTCCGCGTCAGGCGATCGGCGGTAGTTCTCGCGGGGCAGTAGGATTTTCTTCTCCAGACGACAACGCGCCCACCAGAACGATGGGGGGTGGTTCTCGCGGCGAAATCAGATTTTCTTCTCCAGAAGACAACGCGCCTACCAGAACAATGGGGGGCGGTTCTCGCGGCGAAGTGGGATTTACTTCTCCAGGAGATAATGCGCCGACCAGAACGATGGCGGGCGGTTCTCGCAGCGAACAACTTCTCAACCCAACGCCTTTAATACCCAGTAGCAATATAGGCAGGACGGGGGCCGAACGTCCCACCTTTTTTGTCTACATTCCCCAAACTTCTTACAAGCAAATTTTCTTTAGCTTGTACAGCGAAGACCGCCAGTATCATTTCCAAACCACTTTCGATTTGAACAAAACCGGAGGAGTCATTGCGATTAAGCTTCCGCAAAGCGCACCAGCTTTAGAAGTTGGCAAAACCTACCAATGGTCGGTGAGTTTTATTAGGTCACAAGAAACCCTCCTTCCAGATTCTTATGCTGTGAGGGGATGGGTGAAGCGAGTTCCGGCTCCAGAAGCTAATGAATCTCTGACTGAGATCCAGTTAGCAGCTCTGTACGGCAAGTCAGGCATCTGGTATGATACCCTGACTATTTTAAGTTCAGCTCGTCTGGCGCGGCCTGAAGATGCTACCGTCAGGCAAGAATGGGTCGAACTCTTGGAGCAAGTAGGGCTTAAAGACTTAAGCCAACAGCCTTTGACCGAACAGCTGTAGTCGATGTGGCATCAGATCGGAAAATTGATAAAGCGGTGGCAAGGCATCCTTGTCATCGCTCCTACTGTCGCAGTAGCTGTAATTGTCGGCAATGCTACTGGGGCTTTGCAACTATTGGAATGGGTAACTCTCGACCAGTTTTTTCGCCTGCGTCCACCAGAGGGCGTTGATTCTCGCATCGTTATTGTCACTATAGACGAAACAGATATTGATGCAGTAGGTCAATGGCCGATGTCCGATCGCACCCTGACGCAACTGTTAAGAAACATTAAAGCTCAGCAGCCTGCGGGGATCGGCTTAGATTTATACCGCGATTTGCCAGTGGAACCGGGACATCAAGAATTGGTGGCGCTCTACAAATCTACCCCAAACTTAATCGGCATTGAGAAAATCACACCAACGACGATCGCGCCGCCACCCGTTTTAGCAGAACGCCATCAAGTGGGGGCAGCTGACTTAGCTCTCGATGGAGATGGCAAAGTGCGTCGCGCCTTTATGTCCGTGAACAATTTGCACACTCGCCGAGACCGGCAAGGACTGGGAGTTAAGTTAGCTTTAATGTACCTAAAGTCAAAAAAAATCGAACTAAAAGTTCTCAACCCCAAACAGAGAAAAATTGGCTTGGGTCAAGCAGTTTTTCTTCCCTTGCGAGGTGATGAAGGAGGTTACGTAGATAAAGATGCCGGGGGATACCAAGTTTTGATTAACTATCGAGGCGGACTGGAAAAGTTTCCCAGCATAGCCATGACGGATGTGTTGAACAACCGCATTCCACCGGATTTAATGCGCGATCGCATCGTCTTCATAGGTGCTACGGCTCCCAGCCTCAACGACCTTTTCCATACGCCCTACAGCAGTACCATATTTAAAAATCCTTCCTACACTCCGGGTGTGGTGATTCATGCCAACTTAGCCAGCCAAATTGTCAGTGCAGCTTCAGAAGGACGCCATTTGTTGCGAGTTTGGGATAGCACGTTCAATCAAATCTGGATTTTTGTTTGGTCTGGCATCGGTACGATTCTAACTTGGAACATTTTACAGCGGTTTTGGTTGAAAAGAAATATATTTTTAGTTAGTACAATTTTGAGCATTATTATCGCAGGTAGCTTGCTATGTGGAATTAGTTATATTGCTTTTTTACAAGGTTGGGTTATTCCCGTATTCTCTCCATTTCTGGCGTTGGGTTCGGCAGCAATTTTAATTAGTAACGATCGCAATCAACAACAATTAAAACAAGCTAACGAAAGGTTATTACAAGTCAATCAACAATTAGCTGATTACTCGCGAAACCTAGAATTGAAAGTGAAGGAAAGGACTCAAGAATTAGAGATAGCTAAAGAAGCTGCTGATGCGGCCAACCAAGCCAAAAGCGACTTTTTAGCTAGCATGAGCCACGAGTTGCGAACACCTCTAAATGGAATTTTAGGCTACGCGCAAATCTTGCAGCGTTCTAGAACGCTAAGTAAAGAAGACCAAAAGGGCATAAATATTATTTATCAAAGCGGTTCCCATTTACTAAACCTCATTAACGACCTTTTGGATTTAGCTAAAATCGAAGCCCGGAGATTAGAAATCTATGAAAGCGATTTGTATTTGTCAAGTTTTTTGACAAGTGTAGCGGAAATTTGCCGGATTAAAGCGGAGCAAAAAGATCTGGTTTTTCAGGTAGAATTTTCACCGGAATTACCTCAACAAGTGCGTGCAGATGAGAAACGCTTACGACAAGTTTTAATTAATTTGCTAGGCAATGCGATTAAGTTTACAGACGTGGGCTCGGTAACATTCAAAGCGATCGTAGTCGATGGCTCTGTCAGTAAGGTAGAAAGACAAAGAGTGAAAATTCGCTTCCAAGTTGAAGATACTGGCGTGGGAATGACGAACGAACAGATTGACAAAATCTTTTTACCTTTCGAGCAGGTAGGAGAGAATCGACGCAAAGCAGAAGGAACTGGTTTGGGACTTGCCATCAGTCACAATATCGTCCAAATGATGGGTTCAAAACTAGAAGTATCTTCCGAACTGGGTGTCGGCAGCGTGTTTAGTTTTGAGTTAAACTTGGAGACAATATCTGATAAAATACAAGCGATCGAAGTTACTAAGGCGGAGGCAGTAGTTGGTTTTACAGGCAGGGAATCTGTGAAGGTATTAGTAGTAGATGACCAAGCGGAAAGCCGCGATATTATCGTCGGTTTTCTCAAACCGATAGGGTTCGATCTGATCGAAGCAAGTAATGGCTCGGAAGGTTTAGAGCAAGTCGCAATCGCGAAACCAGATCTAATTATCACAGATTTAGTGATGCCTGTGATGGATGGCTTTGAAATGATTCGGCAAATTAGAACGATCCCAAGTTTTAAAAATACTGAGATTATTGCCATATCCGCTAGTACGTCTTCTAAAAATAAAAAGCAAACATTTTTTGCAGGCAGTAACTATTTTATTTCCAAACCTATTCAGCTACCAGAGCTTTTAGAAAAACTCAGAAGCAGTTTAGGTTTAAGATGGATAGTCGATCCTAATAAAGTAGACAGCCAAGTGCAAACAGAAGAAGTTCTCAAAATTGTTGCGCCTTCTTATCGGGAGTTACAAACTTTACGACGAGCAGCCACTATCGGTGATATTGAGGAAATAGAATTGGAAGCTCAGCGTCTGGAACGGCTAGATCCCCAATACGCTTCTTTTTGCCAGCGTATCTTAGAACTAGCTCATAATTTCGATGATAGAGGAATTTTACAATGGATAGAAAAGCACTGCGCGATCGAGCCAGAGGGGAACTAAAAGTTAGAAAAAAACTAATATCACCGTACCAATTTGCCAAATCGGTGCTTTTAGCCCTCAAACAACTAGAGAATGAGTATATTTACTTTGGCGATCGCCTTGTGGAGTTAGCTCAAGATTTTAGCGATCGAATTATTCTTGATTTAGTTAACTAAGTTACAATAACTTAAATTGATTTATGTTAATTTGAATTACAAATCAAACAAAATCTTTAAAGAAATAGTAAAAATAATTTATATTTTTGGAAAGCAAAAATTTTGTGTTTCCTTAAAAGCTTGAGCCAAAGGCTGTTTGGGCTATTAACAAGATATGAATAAAATAAAAAATTAACCTATACTTTACAAAAATCAGTTAAAATGTTACTGTTAAGTCAACTATTACAGGCCCGATGGATAGTTCAGAATCTGGATTAATTTTAATTGTTGACGATAACCGAACCAACCTAAAGCTATTATTTGGGTTTCTCAAAGAATCGGGCTATAAAATTTTAGTGGCAACAAATGGAAAAAATGCCCTTGAAAAACTACAGTATATAAATCCAGATTTAATTTTATTAGATATAAGAATGCCTGATATGGATGGCTTTGAAGTATGCCGTTATCTAAAAGCTAACCCAGGTACTAAAGAAATTCCAGTTATTTTTCTAACAGCTTTATCTGATGTTAAAGACAAAGTAGAAGGTTTAAATTTAGGTGCAGTCGATTACATTACAAAACCATTACAAAAAGATGAACTATTAAGCAGAATCCGCTTGCATCTTAGGCTGAGGTCTTTAACGCGCAACCTCCAAGAAAAAAACGAACTTCTTACTCAAGAAATTGCTAATCGGAAAGCTATTGAAGACGAATTACAACAATTAAATCAAGAATTAGAACATCGAATCGCTAAACGAACAGAGGAACTTTCTCTTACTTTGCACAATTTACGATTGCGCGAACAACAGCTTGCTTATGAAGCTTATCACGATTTACTAACAGGTTTATACAACCGTTCTTGGTTGATGAATCGTTTATCGGAAATTTTGCAAATCAAATCAAGCCAAAATGTCAAAAAATATTCCGTTTTATTTTTAGACATAGATCGTTTCAAAAATATTAATGATAGCTTTGGCCATTTAGTTGGAGATGAATTTATTAAAAATGTTTCCATCAGGATAAAAATCTGCGTTGGTTCTAAAGGAGAAATAGCAAGGTTGGGAGGTGATGAATTTTTAATAATACTAACAGAAGCAGAAGATCTACAGACTGTAGAAGCAACAGCAAGTTATCTTTTAGAAGAGTTACAACGCCCTTTTTTAGTCGGCCACTATCAAGTTATAATTACTGCTAGTATAGGTATTGTTTTTTCTATATTAGACTATCACAGTTCTACAGCAATTTTAAGAGATGCTGATATCGCTATGTATCAAGCAAAGCAATCCGGTAAAGGATGTTATACTGTACTGACACCTCAAATGCAATCTCAAGCTTTAGAACGAATTGAATTGGAAACCGACATCCGTCACGCAATCGAACAAGAACAGTTTTGTCTTTATTATCAGCCAATTTTTTCTATTCAAGACAAAAAAATTGTTGGATTTGAAGCTTTAAGTCGTTGGCTACATCCTCAGCATGGTTTTATTAGCCCTACAAAGTTTATTACCATAGCAGAAGAAATAGGATTAATTCAAATTTTAGATACATGGGCATTGCAGTCAGCTTGTCAACAATTAAAAATTTGGCAAGAACAGTTTAACGTTCCACTTACCGTCAACGTCAATTTTTCTGCTACTGAACTGCAACAAGCAGGAGTAGTTGAAAAAATTACTAAAATTTGTTGCCAAAGCGGTCTATCTCTATCATCTGTAAAATTAGAGATTACAGAAAGCGGTTTTTTACAAACTGCTAGCGCAGGTACTAATGTTTTGAAGCAAATTCGCAGCCAAGGAATTAAACTTTGTATCGATGATTTCGGCACTGGTTATTCCTCATTAAGTCGCCTTCATATTTTCCCGATAGATACTCTCAAGATCGATCGCTCCTTTATCAGCGGTTTAGGTTCTAGTTCCGACACAACAGCAATTGTACAAACAATCATCTCTTTAGCTCATAATTTAGGTATGGATGTAGTAGCAGAAGGAATAGAAACGAAAGAACAACTAGACAAATTGAAAGATTTAGGGTGCGAATTCGGTCAAGGGTTTTTCTTCGCTAAGCCCTTATCCAGCCAACAAGTAACTCAATTATTATCCAATTACCTCTCCCTTTCAACTGTAAAAATATGAAAAATAGCGAACATACCACGATTCTCGTCGTAGACGATAATCCCACTAATATAAAAGTTTTATTTAACTTTTTAAGAAGTTCTGGATTTAAAGTCCTTGTGGCTAAAGATGGTGAAAATGCACTTGGTAAACTGGCTGAAGTTACTCCAGACC
Source organism: Aerosakkonema sp. BLCC-F183 (assembly GCF_041929145.1). NCBI lineage: Bacteria > Bacillati > Cyanobacteriota > Cyanophyceae > Aerosakkonematales > Aerosakkonemataceae > Aerosakkonema > Aerosakkonema sp. BLCC-F183. Next base: position 68,286 of record NZ_JBHFNU010000085.1, read on the forward strand.
TGATTTTGTTAGACGTAATGATGCCCGGTATTGATGGTTTTGAAACTTGCCGTCGCATCAAAGAAAATATTAGTATTCAAAGAATCCCTGTTATTTTTATGACTGCTTTAGCAGATACAGAACATAAAGTAAAAGGTCTTTCACTAGGAGGAGTAGACTATATTACTAAACCTTTTCAGCAAGAAGAGGTATTGGCTCGCATTAAGATGCACCTAAAGTTACATTTTTTAACAGAAGAATTGGCTGAAAAAAATGCACAACTGTGGGAATTAAATGCTTCTTTAGAGAAAAAAGTTGAAGAACGTACTGCTGAACTTAAGAAGGCTCAAGCACATTTAGTACTGCATGAAAAAATGTCATCTTTAGGTCAGCTAGTAGCAGGTATAGCTCATGAAATTAATAATCCTGTTGGCTTTATAGTGGGAAATTTAAAACACACTAACGAGTACGCTCATAATTTAATTAAACTCATCAAACTTTATCAAAAATACTATCCCAATCCCGAACCAGAAATTCTCAAAGAAATAGACGCCATTGAATTAGATTATTTACTAGAAGACTTTCCCCAAATGCTCATTTCTATGCAGGAAGGAACTAATCGTATCAAGGAAATCAGTCAATCGATGCGAACTTTTTCGAGATCTGATACCGATACGAAAGTCACTTTTAACATTCATGATGGGCTGGATAGTACTTTACTAATTCTCAAGCATCGACTGAAAGCAAACGAACAGCACTCTGGCATTGAAATAATCAAAAATTATGGGATATTACCGGAAATTAAATGTTACCCCGGACAACTCAATCAAGTTTTTATGAATTTGCTAGCTAATGCGATCGATGCTTTAGAAGAATCGCATCGCGATCGCACTTTTGTAGGGATGCAAACTCAGCCTAGTAGAATCACTATTTCTACGGGAATAGAGGCAAATACTAATTTAGTCACTATTAAAATAGCAGATAATGGAATTGGGATGACTCCTGAAGTCAAACAAAAAGCTTTCGAGCATTTATTTACTACGAAAAGTGTGGGGCAGGGTACGGGTTTGGGTTTATCTATTTCCCGTCAAATTATAGAAGATAAACACGGCGGAAAAATAACTTTTGATTCCGTATATGGCAAAGGTACAGAATTTATAATTTTACTACCCAAATAATTCCCTGAATACTATGCTAAATTTTTAGCAACACTAAAACTGCCATGCACCATAAACCAACAATGAATTTAAAAAAAAGCTTATTGCGATCTTTGTGGAATATCGGATTGGGATGTTTGGCTCTATTTTCAGTAGCGGTAATGTTTCCCTACGTTAGTTATCCTAACGATACAGTCCCGATCGCACAGCAAACTTCAGCACCCAGACAACTTGTAGAACAGGGAAGAGAACTCTATCAAGCCGGACGCTATCAAGATGCGATCGCCCTTTGGCAACAAGCCGCCAAAGCATTTGAGGCTGAAACTGCTATTCTCCCTCAAGTCTCCGTATTAAACTATTTATCTTTGGCTTATCAAGACCTGGGACAAGCCCAACTTTCTCGCGCCGCAGTCAAGAGTAGCCTGGAATTGCTCAAAAGTCAAGGTAAACTCAACCGACAAGGCTTATCGTTACTGGGACAAGCCCTTAACGCCGAGGGAAATTTACAAATAAAGACAGGACAAACTCAAGCAGCTTTAGATACTTGGATACAAGCAGAATCTGCCTACAAACAAGCAGCAAATCAAACAGGTATTCTCGGCAGTCGCATCAATCAAGCTCAAGCACTAAGAATATTAGGAAATCACCGACAGGCTCGCTCTATTTTGCAAGAAATCTTACAAGAAATTCAGACTCAACCCGATCGCAAATTGAAAGCAGCCGGATTGCGGAGTTTAGGAATTGCTCTGCAATTAATCGGCGACCTGCGACAGTCTTATGAAGTGCTAAAACAAAGTTTAGCAGTAAGTCAGAGTACCGGAAACAATAACGATCGAGCGGCTACATTCCTCAATATCGGTAACGTCGCCAGGGAATACGGAGAACCCAAAGTAGCTTTAGATTACTATCAACAAGCAGCTCAACTCAGTCGCAATCCTTTATTACAAACTCAAGCTCTCGTTAACCAATTCAGTTTAAGGGTAGAAGAAAACAAAACAGAAGCAGCAATCGCCCTTTTACCTCAGATTGAATCTAAAATTGCCAGCCTGAGCGTCGGTCGTCAATCTATTTACGTTCGCGTCAATTTTGCAGAAAGTTTAATGAAATTGGCAGTTCGAGAGCCAAAAACTCTGCCAGCAGGATTCTTGCAGGAGATTGCTACAAGTTTGGGTACAGCCGTACAGTTATCCCGCCAACTGCAAGACTCTACTGCCGAAGCTTATGCACTCGATCGACTCAGCCAGCTGTACGCACAACAAGAGCAAACAAAAGAAGCACAAACACTTGCACAACAGGCTTTCCACATAGCAAAACAAACAAACTCGAACGAATTAATCGCTCGTACTGCTTGGCAAGTCGGTCATTTACTCAAGCAGCAAGGCCAACGGGAAGAAGCGATCGCTGCTTATCAAGAAGCCTTTAAAGCACTCCAAGCTTTACGAAGCGACCTGATCGGTATCGACTCCGATATTCAGCTTAACTTTACCAAAAATGTCGAACCAATTCATCGGCAATTCGTAGACCTTTTGCTACAAGAAAACGCCACTCAAGACAACATCAAAACGGCTCGTCAAGTCATAGAAGCACTACAATTAGCAGAACTCGATAATTTTTTCCAAGATGCTTGCCTGGATGCACATCCCGTACAGATTGACCAAATCGATCCTACAGCAGCTGTAATTTATCCCATCATTTTGGCCGATCGCTTAGAAGTTATTCTTTCCATTCCCGATCGACCGCTACGACACTACGCTACCAAACTACCTAAAGCAGAAATGGAAAAAACTTTAAAGCAGCTCAATTCATCGCTGAATCCCGAATTTTCCGACAAAGAACGCCTGCGTTATTCTCAGGAAGTTTTTAATTGGCTGATTCAACCTGCCAAAGCTGATTTAGAGACTCACAAGATTAAAACTTTGATATTTATCCCTGATGGATTCTTGCGAAATATTCCGATGGCGGCTCTTTATGATGGTAAACAATATCTGATCGAACAATACGCAGTTGTGCTCAGCTCCGGATTGCAACTGCTAGAGCCACAAACACTCAATCAAGAACAACTCAATGCCTTAACAGCAGGACTGACTGAAGCTCGACAAGGGTTTTCTGCTTTACCATCTGTAGCCTATGAAGTCAAGCAGATAGCCTTAGAAGTAAATGTTTCTAAACTTTTATTAAACAAACAATTCACTCGCACAGCCTTAAAAAATCAAATCGAAGCCAAACCTTTTCGGGTTGTACATCTCGCTACTCACGGTCAGTTTAGTTCCAATCCGGAAGAAACATTTCTTTTAACTTGGGATGGACGGATTAACGTTAAGGAACTAGACGAGCTACTTCAAATCCGAGGAAGAAGCGAAAAAGATCCGATCGAACTGTTGGTATTGAGCGCTTGTCAAACCGCTAATGGTGACTTGCGGGCTACCTTGGGTTTGGCAGGCGTTGCTTTGCGATCGGGAGCGCGAAGTACCCTTGCGACCCTGTGGTCTGTCAGGGATGAATCAACAGCCCAACTGATGATAGAGTTTTATCGGCAACTAACAAAGACACCTTCCAGCAAAGCCAATGCTTTGCGCGAAGCTCAATTAACTTTACTGCGAAATCCTTCCTTCAATCATCCATTTTTTTGGTCACCTTTTGTTTTAGTTGGTAATTGGCTTTAGACATCTCCTCCAAAAGAATCTCAAAGGGCAAGCAGGATGCCTACCCCACAAGAATTTTTGGAGATGTCTTTTGAAACCGAGGAATTGTAATTCACGGCGATCGTACCGCAAACAACAAACCCTACAACTATCTGAAACTGTTCAAATTGCTACTGCTGGCATCTGCTGATGAAGATAATCTGGAACTGGCGAATGGTTGTATGAATCAAGCACTTGCCATTACCGATGAATATCCCGATTGTGAGACAGGGTAGGCTATTTATATGAAAAACCGCGATTTTTTGGTAACTGGAGATGGAAATTGGCAGGTATGCAAACCCGCAAAAGAGTGGGATCTGTTGCGGACTCCTTACTACCTGCACCGATTTCTCACCGAAGTGGAAGATGCACTCAACCAAGGTGACAACGAGATTGAGTGTTTGGCAGCATTACGGTTAATCGTGCGGCGGCTGATTACCAACTCTTACTGGCTTCGGACTCAAAAACCCGAACCTTCTGACACCGGTATTCCGGCATTGATGCTGTATGACGAACTTGGCTACCCGTTGACGGTGCAAACCGCACTCGCGCAACCAGGAATCGTTTCTACGATTCACAATCATGGAAATTGGGGCATTATTGCTATTCTGGAAGGAGAGGAAAGCAACACGATATGGCGGCGCGTCCCCGATGCCAAGTTTCCCCATCGAATTGAATCGGTCGGCGAAATCATATTGCTGGAAGGTGATATTATCAGTTTCACCAGTGATGCTATCCATAGCGTCAAAGCAATTGGCGAAGAACCAACTTTTAGTTTCAATCTTTATGGCGAAACCTATCATTACCGCCGTTTTGAGTACGATCCGATCGCCCATAGTGCCAAAAATTTTTAACGCTATGCAGTTTGTTTGGATATCCATTAAATCGAAGCTGGATCGACATCAACCTGAATATTTAGATGCGGCTAAAAATCAGATTGCTTCCATTTGATGGAAATTGTTCGATGTAGGCGTTAGCTTGTACTGTTATTTTACTCGCTTTTATATCAATTTGTTGGATGTGGAAGGTAGTGCCGCGATTGGCGATATCACTTAAATTTAAAATATCCGTTAGTCGTCCAACCGCAGCGTTGACAAATTGATGGGGCAATTCATCTTTCTCAAGATTTTATCGAATGAGAATTAACAACTTAGGCAAAAAAATCAGCCAACATTCGTTTTAACCAACAACGGGTAATCCAGAAAGAGCCATCGCCACTTCTGACGCACTGTATTCAGTATCTACCAATTTTCCAGCTTGATAATCCATGTAAGCTTGCATATCGAAGTGTCCGTGACCGCAAAGGTTAAATAGAATCACTTTACTTTCCCCAGACTCCTTACATTTTAATGCCTCATCGATCGCTGCTTTCACTGCATGATTGGCTTCGGGAGCGGGTAAAATACCTTCTGCACGAGCAAAAGTTAACCCTGCCGCAAAACAACCTAACTGATATTCCGCACGCGGTTTCGCCAATCCCAAATTCACTATATGACTGACCAGGGGAGCCATCCCGTGATACCTTAAGCCACCTGCATGAATGCCTTCCGGTACAAACGTGCTACCCAAAGTGTGCATTTTTACCAATGGAGTTAGGTGAGCCGTATCGCCAAAATCATAAGCATACTTACCGCGAGTCAGAGATGGACAAGCAGCAGGTTCGACAGCAACAATCTCGACATTTCGTTCACCCCGCAGCTTTGCACCCAAAAACGGAAAAGCAATGCCAGCGAAGTTGCTACCCCCACCCGTACAACCAACTACAATATCTGGATAATCTCCAGCCATTTCTAACTGTGCCAATGCTTCCAAGCCAATTACGGTTTGGTGCAACAAAACGTGGTTAAGAACACTACCCAAAGCATACTTAGTTCCGTCATCTCGGGCAGCAACTTCTACCGCTTCACCGATCGCGATACCCAAACTACCAGTGCTGTTCGGGTGCGATGCTAGGATCGATCGTCCAGCTTGAGTTTCTTGACTGGGACTGGCAACTACTCTGGCTCCATAAGCTTCCATCAACGCACGGCGGTAAGGCTTTTGGTGATAGCTGACTTTCACCATATAAACTAACACTTCCAGCCCAAACAATGCTCCCGCAAATGCTAGCGAGGAACCCCACTGTCCGGCTCCCGTTTCCGTAGTCAATCGTTTTACACCTGCCTGCTTGTTATAGTAAGCTTGTGCAACGGCAGTATTGGGTTTGTGGCTTCCGGCAGGGCTGACACCTTCGTATTTGTAGTAAATCTTGGCGGGAGTATCGAGGGCTTTTTCCAGTCGGCGGGCGCGATAAAGTGGTGTCGGTCGCCATTGACGGTAGATAGATTGTACTCGATCTGGGATCTCGATCCAGCGTGACTGAGTGACTTCCTGTTCGATCAGACTCATCGGAAAAAGGGGAACCAGGTCATCGGGAGTAATCGGTTGACCGGTACCGGGATGGAGAACGGGAGGTAAAGGTGTGGATAAATCTGCCTGTATGTTGTACCAGGCAGTAGGCATTTGCTCTTCCGAGAGGAGGTATTTGATGGTGTCCATTCTAGATGTCAGAGATATTTGAGTTAAGATTTTTATTTACTAGCAAAGTTAAAAAATGTACTTATTTCTTAAAATAACGTGAAAGGCGCACAAATATGTGCGCCTCAAGAAAACCAGAAAATAATCCGGCTTTTTAAGCAGTAACGGAGACTGATTTTGTCTTTTGCATCTGACAAAGAAGGACACCAAACCACTGATTTGAGTCAGTCCAAACCTGAAGAGGCGCTAAACCGTGTCCCTGGAGTTCCTTCTGTATGGAGTTGAGGTCGAATTTGCGGGAAATTTCCGTAAAAATTGTTTCGCCTTTTTCAAACTCAACAGTGAGGTCGAGAGCGCGTAACTGCACAGTGTGCGATCGCACACTCCGTAAGTGCATTTCAATTTGAGACTCGGATTTGTTGTAAAAAGCCCAGTGTTCAAATTGCGCTGGATCGAAATTGCCATCAAAACGCCAGTTGAGATGCTCCAGCATATTCAAATTAAAAGCTGCCGTCACACCTTGACTGTCGTTATAAGCTGCATTCAGCAGATATTCCGACTTTTCTAAGTCTATTCCCAGCAAGAAATATTCGCCCACATTGAGCGCGTTAGCGATCTGGGATAAAAAGAGATCGCACTCTTCTCGATTGAGATTACCCAGCGTGCTACCCAAAAAACAAATCATTCGCGTCGCCAAGCGAGACCCTTCCAGTCGTTCCAGCGCCAGTTCGTAAGTACTGACCAAAGCTCGAACAACAAGCGACGGATAATCTGCCAACAATTCCTTCGCACTGCTTTCTAGGATGCCAGCACTTACATCGATCGGCACATAGCGCAACGGGTAGCCTAATTTATTGTAGGCATCAAGTAGAATGCGGGTTTTAGTTGAACTACCGCTACCCAGTTCTACAATTTCGCACGCACCAGTCAGTTGAGCAATTTCAGCAGCGAACCGTTGCAAAATGGCAGCTTCTGTGCGTGTGGGATAGTATTCCGGTAACTCGCAGATTTGCTCAAATAGCTGGGAACCCCGATCGTCATAAAAATAGCGCGGCGGTAGAGTTTTTGGCGTCTGAGTCAACCCCCAGACAACATCGCTACCGTCAGACTGTTTATTTTGGGAAAGCGCCGTGGCGCTGAGTAGATACTCTATCTGCAAGCGTTTTTCGATCGTGTATGGAAAAGCAGCTTTACCGCTTGCAGTTTTAGATATCGTCATTCAACCTCCGTTTGTGTGGGAGCGATCGCGCTTCGCGCACGCTACAATAACGCCAAATAAAAAAGTTTTGCACAACAGACTTAATCAGTGAAACTCAAAGCGCGACACGATAAAATCGCAGCAGCGTAAGATGTTTTCAGCTGATGTTCGTTCTTTCCGCATTTTCCCACCAAAAGACGACTTAAGATCGTTGTCCGGTTGTGCCGGTGCTGTAAGAGTGATGCGGAAAATTTTCTGCTGGTATAGAGGAATAAATTTTTACCGCAGATGTACGCAGATATACGCAGATAAGAGAGAAATATTTTTACGCGATCGATGTTACCGGATATGATATGATATCAAATCCGGGTTATTTACCGCCTTTATATTTTTCCTCCCCTGCTCCCCTGCTCCCCTGCTCCCCTGCTCCCCTAAACCCTACCTATTGCACACCGAAATCCTGCCAAAATTTGCCGCACACCAGGGAGATACCAGTTACGAAAGCTACAGCGCAACGCCCAAGGACGGGTTGCCCAACTGCCACCTTTTAGCACGCGATGCTGTCGATCGAAATAAGCTTGCGAATATCCCCGATAAGGATAATACTCGAAACCTTCATACCCATCGAACCAGGTAGATGTCCATTCCCAGACATTCCCCAGAGTATCGTACAAACCGTATGCGCTTTGACCGGCAGGGTAAGCATTTACCGGAGTGGCGGGATTTTGGATTGCGGAATTTGGTTGTTGCTTCTGTTTTATCCAGTCGTGATTGCACAGATGCGCGTTCGGTTTTTCCTCACCCCAAGGATATGTGCGGCGACGATTGGCTGCTGCATCCCAACTAGCCGCTTTTTCCCATTCTGCCTCTGTTGGCAGTCGCTTACCCACAAATCGCGCAAACGCATCTGCTTCGTACCAGCTAACGCCACAAACGGGACGATCGTCCCACGCTGAGTCTTCTCTCCAATAAAGCGGTTGCGTAAATTGATTTGCTTGCAACCATTCCCATCCCGCAGGCGTCCACCATTGCGAATTTTGATAGCCTCCTGCTTCCATAAACAAGCGATATTGTCCGCAAGTCACCGGGTAGCGATCGATCTGATAAGTATCCAGGTAAACTCGATGACAGGGACGTTCGTTATCCAAAGCATCGATCGTATCATTCCCCATCTCAAACTCACCCGCCGGAATTTCGATCGTCTCTGTTAGTTGTCCGTTGTCAGTTATCTGTTGTGTTTCTGAAAATTGTGTTTTTAAAGATTGCAAATTGACCGATGACCACCGCTGCAATTGCAACAGGAAAAAAATAATTTCGCTGTGCTGGCTTTCATGCTGAATCAGAAAGCGCCAAAGACGTTCTTGCTCATCTAAAGGTGCTATTTCCAAATAATCGAAAACTTCTTTTCTAACTGTATCCAAATAGACGCAAATTTCTGAAAGACTCGGTAAATTAACTCGTTCATGCTTAGGTAAACCATCAGCTGCCAACAAGCGACGATACGGGATAGATTTTCCTTCCTTGGTAAGAGGAGGTAACTGCGATTTTGCACAATGTTCCAACAACCACAAAGCTTCCGCGTAGCCAATATGACCTAAATGCCAACCTATAGGGCTAAATTCTGGATGGGGTTGCTGAGAAAAAGTTGTGCGATCGATATCTTCAAATAGCGCCAAAGTACCAGCACGACAAAGCTGCATCGCCTCTTTAATTTCCTGTCGCCGTTCGTCTGCGGTACTAAACTGACTTAGTTCAGAAGGAATCGATTTCGATATCAAGGTCTTCTCCCACACTAATAACACTATTTTCAGAAAAGCCGATCCAATTGCCAGCGAATAAAGGTTCAGAAGCAATAATCACCGCATTTGGAAAAGCTGGATCGTCCCGCAACCAGTAAAGCGAAGGTGCAGGTTTACCTGTACCAAAACGAGATGCAACTAATTGGTTTCCATCCGTAACAATGATGTTGGCAGACACATTGACTTGATGCAATTGCGCCAACTCCGACAAAGTTATTAACGAATTTTGTAATGCTTTTTCTAAAGTGATATCTGGGTTATTTGCCAACTCGTTAATCACCAGCGCGAAAATATGTTCTGAATCTGTAGAACCATCAATCGCCTGGTAAGCTTCATCCCTCAGTTGGCTGCGTATCGGTCTGTATAGACTATGACGAAAATTTTGGATAAAGCCATTGTGAGCGAACAATAAACGATCGCTACGAAAAGGCTGACAATTACTCAAATCTACTGCTTGTCCTGGAGTCGCGCTGCGAACATTCGCAATAATGCAACCCGATTCGATATAGCGACTGAGGTTAGGTAAGTTAATATCGCTCCAGATGGGCAGCAAATTTTTGTACGTAAAAGGGTCGGTGTCTTTTTGTGCGTGATACCAACCAATCCCAAACCCGTCAGCATTGAGCAACCCAGATGTCATTTCGCGGGGTTGGTAGCTTTGTACAATCAGCGAATGCTCCGGTTTGGATAAAATATAATCGAGTAGTATCGGTGGGCCAAGATAGCCAAGCAATCGGCACATATTGAGGCTTCTGTTGCTAATTTAATAGCATTTTAGATTACTTTCGGCCTGTTGAATCTAAATTTAGATTTGTGAATTTGAATGTGAGTCCAGCATAGAGATCCCCGACTTCTCCAAGAAGTCGGAGATCTGCCAAAAGAAGTCGGAGATCTGCCGAAAGAAGTCGGGGATCTGCCGAAAGAAGTCGGAGATCTGTCGAAAGTGAATTTGAATGTGAGTCCAGCACACAGATCCCCGACTTCTTGGAGAAGTCGGGGATCTGCCGAAAGAAGTCGGATATCTGTCGAAAGAAGTCGGGGAGCTGCCGAAACATTTATGTTTTTAGAGGATATAATATAATTGACAACGTAGTATTTTTATGGTATATGAAAATGAAAATAATTCAGAACCAAATTTTGACGACGATCGCTACAGGTACAGTGCTGGCATTTCCAATAGTCTTGTTAGTAAGTTTACCGACAAGAGCGATCGACATTCCGCAGCGCGTCACAAATGGTTTATTTCGATCGAGTGCGGAAGACTTCTTCCGAGAAGGAAGGCGACAATTTGAGAGAGAAATCGAAATTCTGCAAGACAGACGCCTTGACTCGGAAAATCCTATCCTTAATACTGATGACGTGCGAACGCAAGAGCAATTATCGCCTCTAGAAATGCGGAACAATTCGCCTGGAGGTGTCGATCGAACTAGAATGAAAAAATCTCGCAATTTTGTTAGAGGTAGGCGCTAGTAGGTTGGGTATTACCCACCTTTGTACAACCTTGATAAGGAGATAAATTTCATGTCTAACGCAATGATGGTAATCTTTCCATATCAACATCAGTCTACCTGGGTTTTTGATGACGATCGCGTCGGACTTATCCACGAGCCATTTGTCAGCGGCATTCCCCAAATGATCGATATTCTCGTGCAAGATATTCCCAACGCCGATAAAGGATTCAAACTTTTGTTTTCCGGAAATCCTTTTCCAGGATATCAAGCCGAACTGGTTTTTGTCAAACAAGAATATGGCGGCAATTGGTATCGCTGGCAAGATAAAAATATGGAAGGTTGGTTATGTCCTGCGTTGTTTAAATATTTCAACCAAACGCCAAATCAAATCTACTGCAAAGCTGAAAAATTATAGAGTTAGCGGACTCTCCCATAAATGTGGAACAATCAAAACTTATTTCATCGTAGGGTGGGTTAGGCACGGGCAATAAATTCAAGGGTTTTAATCAATAATATCGTGTTCGGTTGCATCGGGAGTACATGAGCGATGCGAAAAATTGTCTGCTGGAATCGAGGGTTAAATTTTTACCGCAGATGTTAGACAGATAAACGCAGATAAACGCAGATAAGAGAGCGATAACAAAGAACTATGGCAAATGAACAGCTATTAAGAGCAGTAATTTCTGAACAACCATACCCGTTTTTATTCGTCACAATTAGCGGAGCGCATTTGTATGGATTCCCATCACCAGACTCTGACTTTGACTTACGCGGTTGTCACATTTTACCAGTCCCGGAAGTGATAGGATTAGAGCCGGGACGAGAAACGATCGAACTTTCCGAAATCCGCGACAATTTAGAAATTGACCTGGTAACTCACGATCTAAAAAAGTTCTTTTCGCTGCTACTCAAAAAGAACGGCTACGTTTTAGAGCAGTTGTATTCCCCCTTAGTTGTTCGTACTACGCCAGAACATGAAGAATTGAAAGTCATTGCTAAAAATTGTATCACCAGCCATCACGTTCATCATTATTTGGGATTCGCCAAAACGCAATGGAAATTGTTTGAAAAAGATAAGCGAGTTAAACCTTTACTTTATATCTACTGCGTGCTGTTGACAGGCATTTACCTGATGCAAACAGGAGTCGTAGAAGCCAACTTAGTGACATTAAATGAAAACTTTAAATTGCCTTACATTCCCGATGCGATCGCACGCAAATTAGAGGGTGGAGAAAAATCTGTATTGGCAGATGTCGATATAGAGTTTCATCAAAAAGAATTTAATCGTTTGCTTGGTGAATTAGAAACAGCTTATCAGAAAAGTACATTACCCGAAGCGCCTGTTGCTAAACAGGCATTAAACGATTTACTGATAAGGTTGAGGATGCGATCGGTTGGTTAAAAATTACACCATATATAAAAGTCAAAAGTCGTAGGGGCGGGTTTAGTCAATAACTCCAATAAAAAGTCTATGGTTGTAGTACAAAACCCGCCCGTACAAAGTCAAAAGTCAAAAAAAAGAGCGTGGGCGTCCAATCGAGGTTTTGGTGGAATTAATAACGTCATAACTGACGAAAACGGTTATTATATTACGCAATATAAAATCCCAAATCCAAAATTCAAAATCCAAAATCAATATGACAGACGTTTTTATCTCCTACTCGCGCAAAGATAAAGAGTTTGTTCGCAAGCTTCACGAAGCTTTGAGCGAAAACAACCGCGATACCTGGGTAGATTGGGAAAATATTCCCCTCACTGCGGATTGGTGGGAAGAAATTAAGGCTGGGATTGAAACTGCTGATACCTTTGTCTTTATTATCAGTCCCGATTCTATTTCCTCCAAAGTTTGCACTCAGGAAATCGAACACTCAGTAAAAAATAATAAGCGATTGGTGCCGATCGTACATCGGGAAGGCTTCGATATGTCACCAGTACACCCCGCGCTAGCAAAGCACAACTGGCTGTTCTTTCGAGAATGCGATGATTTCCAGAAAGCTTTTCAATCGCTACTGGAAGCAATCGATACCGATCTGGCTTATGTAAAAGCGCATACGCGATTGCTGGTGCGATCGCTTGAATGGGAAAATAAAGGACGCAACGACAGCTTTTTGCTGCGAGGAGCAGATTTAGAAGCAGCAGAACAGTGGCTGGCACAAAGCATAGAGAAACAACCCCAGCCCACAGAACAGCAGAGAAATTACATCAGCAAAAGTCGCGAAGCAGAAGAAGCGAATCAGAGAATAGTCAAAGCAGCAGAAAAAGCAAAACAGATGATTCGCGTCGGGTCTGTCGTCCTGGGCGTAACTTTAGCTACAGCAGCAGTAGTAGGAGTAATGACAGTAAAAGCTAACCAAGAGCGCCTAGAAGCACAACAAGGCACCCGTTTAGAGAGAGAAGGAGGGAATGCTCTACGACAATTTGACTCTCAATCGATCGAAGCACTACTGTCAGCAATGCGTACTGGGCAAGACTTGCAAGCGCTAGTTAAAGACGATCGTCCTCTGGAAAAATATCCCGCCATCAGCCCACTCCTAGCTTTACAAACCATTCTCGACAACATCCACGAGCAAAATCAACTCCAAGGGCATGACGGCGGTATCTTGTGGGGCAGTTTTAGCCCAGATGGACAGCACATCGTCACCGCATCCGTAGACAGGACTGCCCGCGTTTGGAATTTGAAGGGCGAGCTGGTAGCCGAACTCAAAGGGCATCAAAGCATTATCAGGAAGGTCAGTTTTAGCCCGGATGGGCAGCGCATCGTCACCGTATCCGATGACAGAACTGCCCGCGTGTGGGATTTAAAGGGCGAACAGCTAACGGAAATAAGGCAACGGGCCGTTATCTTCAACGCCAGTTTCAGCCCGGATGGACAGCGCATCCTCACGGAATCCTCTGACAATATCGCCCGCCTCTGGGACTTATCCGGCAAGCTGGTAGCTGAAATCAAAGAGCGTGCGGAGATGGTGACGAGCGCCAGTTTTAGCCCGGATGGACAGCGTATCCTGACTGTATCCAAGGAATCGGTTCGATCGGATAAACCGGATGACAACGCCGCCCGCCTCTGGGACTTATCCGGGCAACTGCTAGCTGAATTTAAAGGGCATCAGGACAGAATCAACAGCGCCAGTTTTAGCCCAGACGGACAGCGCATCCTCACCGCATCCGCTGACAAAACCGCCCGCGTTTGGGATTTGAAGGGTAAGCTGCTCACAGAACTCAAAGGGCATCAGAAAAGTGCCAGCAGCGCCAGTTTTAGCCCCGACGGACAGCGCATCCTGACGACATCATCCGAAGACATCGTTCGTCTGTGGGATTTGAACGGCAAGCAACTAGCCGAAATGCCAGCTTCCACCAGAGCCATTTTCAGCCCGGATGGACAGAGCATCCTGACTGTAGTTTCTGGCACAACCGCCCGCGTGTGGAATTTAGACGGCGACGAGTTAGCCGAACTCAAAGGGCATCAGAACTATATCAGCAGCATCAGTTTTAGCCCGGACGGACAGCGCATTCTCACTACATCCAATGACAAAACCGCCCGCATCTGGGATTGGAAGGAGTTGCAGGTAACTCAACTCAAAGGGCATCAGACCAGTCTCGCCAGCGCCAGTTTTAGCCCAGACGGACAGCGCATCGTCACTGCATCCTCTGACAAAACCGCTCGCGTCTGGGATTTGAAGGGTCAGCAGCTCGCGGAACTCAAAGGACATCAGGGTTGGGTCAGCTCTGCCAGTTTTAGTCCCGACGGACAGCGCATCGTCACTGGATCTGATGACAAAACCGCCCGCCTGTGGGATTTGAAGGGCAACCTCCTAGCGGAACTCAAAGGGCATCAGAACGTTATCAAAAGAGTCAGTTTTAGCCCGGATGGACAGCACATCGTCACTGCATCCAATGATGACACCGCCCGTGTGTGGGATTTGAAGGGCGAGCTGGTAACGGAACTCAAAGGGTATGCTGGCAGTGTCACCAGTGCCAGTTTTAGTCCGGACGGACAGCGCATCGTCACCGCACACTTTGACAAAACCGCCCGCGCCCGCCTGTGGGACTTAAAGGGCAAGGTGCTAGCGGAACTCAAAGGGCATGAGGATATCGTCACCAGCGCCAGTTTTAGCCCGGACGGACAGCGCATCGTCACTACATCCTGGGACAAAACTGCTCGCGTTTGGAATTTGAAGGGCGAGCAGCTAGCGGTACTCAGAGGGCATGAGATTTTTGTCGAAACCGCCAGCTTTAGCCCGGACGGACAGCGCATCGTCACTGCATCCTCGGACAAAACCGCCCGTTTGTGGGATGTATCCGGCAAGTTGCTAGCGGAACTCAAAGGGCATGAGGATATTGTCACCAGCGCCAGTTTTAGTCCGGACGGACAGCGCATCGTCACTGCATCCGATGACAGAACGGCCCGCTTGTGGGATATCAAGGGCTCGCTGCTGGGGGAATTGAAAGGGCATCGCAATAATATTGTCAGTGCCAGTTTTAGCCCGGACGGACAGCACCTCCTCACCGCATCGCAAGACGGAACTGCCCGCTTGTGGGAGGTTCAAAGTTTAGATCGATTGTTGGCGCGGGGTTGCAATTGGCTCAACGATTACCTTATTCTTCGTCCTCTAGAGCTGGACGCGCTCTCAGTCTGCCAAAACAAATCTAATTCGATCGCCGCAGCACAATTTCTGGTTAAAGAAGGTGAGGAGCAAGCAAAAACTGGCGATGTTGATGCCGCAATTGCGACTTTTCGTAAAGCTTTAAAGTGGAATCCTAATTTAGGCTTCAATCCGGAAACAAAGGCTCGCCATCTGACGGCTTCGGCTCTGGTGGAAAAGGGTGAAAATTTGATAAAACTTGATGATGTTGAGGGTGCAATTGACCTGTTTGAGAAAGCATTGAAGCTAAATCCCAGTTTGAACTTCAATCCGGAGGCAAAAGCTCGCGAACTTGAAGCTCTAGCTATAGCTGCAAAAAAAGCTAGAGAGCTAGCTACAAAGGGAGAAGAGTTACTTGAGAAGCGCAACGTAAAAGAGGCTATCGCAGCTTACGCAGAAGCCTACAAACTCGATCCAAAACTTAAAATTTCTGCTAGATCTTTGAATGGACTCTGCTGGCGAGGAAGCCTGCGCGGATTTGCCAGTGAGGTTCTGTATGCCTGTGAAAAAGCCGTTGAACTCAGCCCTTACGATGGAGAAATCCGGGACAGTCGAGGTGTCGCTAGGGCTATGACTGGCAACACTAAGGGAGCGATCGAGGATTTTCAAGCATTCATCGACTCGCTTGACCCTGACGGATATAACTCTGATAAATATAGAGTGCAACGACAACGTTGGATCGATTCTCTCCGCGCTGGAAAAAATCCCTTCACACCTGAAGAAATGAAGCGTTTAGGCTATTAGTACAAAGTACGAGGTACGTTGTTGCGCTTTAGCGCTAAAGCGCAACAACGTACAGCGATCGCTCACTTAACATAAAACCAATCAACAAACCCACAAACTAAAAGAACGGTCGAAAAAATCGCCTGCCCGATTCCGATCGCAACTTTTCGGTAACGATAATAACTACCTGTGAATAAGTGCTGCTGACGAACAGTTGTCACCAAATCCGGCAATACACAAAACCAAACTTCTACAATCCCCAAACATCCCCGTCGCTGAATTGCGTCTCGCATCATATCGCGAAACGTTTGCCTCATTTCTTCACCGTAATCCCAACGAAAAGATGGCGGATAAACTAACAGCAATATGCTGTATAAATAAAGAGAGGCACTAACGATCGACTTCGATAGCATCAAAGTTCCTCCTCTTTTGCAATCGTGGCGATCGCATTTCGATCGAACAACTTTTTCGCAGAAGCCATATTCACCAAGTCTGCTAAACGTTGTGCATCAAGGGTAATTACTCTTCTACCCAATTCGGTCAAACTATAGTAGCGCCCACCTACTTATTGCGGAGGAAAATAGCGTGTATTAGAGAACCCAAACCTAAGCCAAGTAAAGAGATTGCTGTCAAAATTGCAAATCTTTTTTTTCTGGTAAAACCACCAGCTTTTATTGCCAGTCCAACCGCAGCTACTATTAACGCCATCGGTACGCCAATGTAAAAAATGCTGCCGTTAGGAGCTTTCAATGCAATAATAGCTCCAGAGACAGCTACAGTTAGAGCGATCGCTCCCACGGCAGCCAGAATTACAGATACAATATCATCGCTGAATAACTGCTTTGATGCTTCTTGGGAACCCTCGCTCAAGCCGGATGCTAAAGCACCCGATCCAGCTAAAGCAAAAGCTACTAATAAAGCCCAATTCCACGCTTTTGTCAATAGTGGCGGGAAGGATAAAAATACATTTTCATAAACAGAAACAACCCAGCCAAGCAAGCCATACAAAAATAAGACGATCGCTAGCAAAATCCAGATGTTTATGTTTAGCAATGACCTCATTTTTATCTCCTAAAAAATAGCTGGCAAATTCTCCACCTACTTAAACCTGAAAGCAGCAAGTGCCAAACAACCCCATCCCACCATAAAAGCTACTCCTCCCAAAGGTGTTATTGCTCCCAGCCATTTAATGCCACTCAGACTCAGCGCGTACAAACTACCGGAGAAAATAACAACGCCAGCGATGAAAGCAAATCCAGATGCTATTAAAGAAGTTTGGGGTACTTCAGCGCGAGTTAACAGTAATGCTACTAACAAAAGTGCCAAAGCGTGATACATTTGGTAACGAACGCCTGTTTCAAAGATTTCGAGCGATCGCTCTGTTAATTTTTCTTGCAAAGCATGGGCTCCAAAAGCGCCCAATGCCACAGATAATCCACCTAAAATAGCCGCCACGCTCAAAAAAATATTAGTCATAATCTGCTTTTGAATGATTACAAATGAAACCGATAAATAATGTCGCCGTTTTCAGTTACATGAAAATTGGCTGGAAATTCCTTGGCTTTTTCATCTAAATATTGCTTAGCCGCTTTTCCAGGTAATTTTGCCTCCATTGCCAAGCGCAATACGGTGATTTGTCCGTTGCTTTTTTGGAGAATTTGATAAAAAGTAGAATTGAGGCGATCGCATTCTTCTTTCTTGGCTTGTTTGTGCAATCCCCGCGCCAGCCAAGCACCCCAGGCTACAGAGGGAATACCCAAGAATAAACCACCCAAGGCAGCATCTTTATCCTCCTGTATATCTTCTGGAGAAGCATCGCGATCTGGAAATGTCCAAACTAAGACTGGAACCATCAGAAAAATAGATCCAAATGCAAGCAGTAAACCCGCAGATAATTTTGCGATCGTCTTCATAATGGTTCCAGCCAAACGCAATACTATTGCTGCGATTTTAACGTTATTTACGAGTAGCTTCCAGTAGCCGCGAGAAATAAAAGCGGGTGCGAATCATATCTTGTCGCTGCACTGAAAAACCGCAAGTTTCCAGAATTTTCACGATATCGGCTTCGCGATGCAGGTAAGCGCGAGTGGCTTTACTCGCACCTGGGAAAAAGCTGCCAATTTTTTTGAGCAAACTAAGACACAAAGTTTTCGGTGCAAAGCTGAGAATCAGACGAGATTCTGCCAAAGAAGCGAGGTGTGCAATCATCTCGGCTGCTTTATCTTGAGGATAGTGAATCAAGACATCGAGACAAATAACGGTATGGTATCTGCCACTCAGCGTTTCTAAGTCTTGGACAGCGAAGGTGATATTATCGGTGTTACTCAAAGCAGCTGTGGCTCTTTCCTTTGCTTCTGCCACCATTTTTTCGGAGATATCGCTAGCATAAACTTTAGCTCCATCTTGCGCCAAAGGAATGCTGAGACTGCCCACCCCGCAACCTGCGTCGCAGATTGATAGCTTTGACACATTGCCATCATACGTCAGCCAGCTGAGTGTGGTAGCTACTGTTTGCTGATGTCCCTCGCGGATATCCAGCTGGACTTTATTGACTTCGCCATCGCCATAAATACGCCGCCAGCGGTCAAAGCCTGTAGAGTTGAAGTAGTCCTGAACAATGGTTTTATCGTCGGCTGCGTTCATATAATTAATCTGCGCGAATTTGCAATTTTTCCCAACGGTTACATACTATACGGCTTATGACGCGCACTGGATAAAACTTTATTTTGCATAATTATGACCGCTGATAGATTGACAATTCGATCGATGAGTCTCTCTGACTTGGAACTCGCCCTCGACTGGGCTGCAACAGAGGGTTGGAATCCCGGTATTAACGATGCTACCGCCTTTTTTGCTACCGATCCGGGGGGTTTCTTGATGGGAGAGATGGATGGGGAACTCATCAGTAGTATTTCAGCAGTACGCTACAGCGATACTTTTGGTTTTGTCGGATTGTATATTGTCAAACCGGATCGTCGGGGTCAAGGTTTTGGTTTGCGAACTTGGAATGCTGGTTTGCAGCTGTTGGGCGATCGCAACGTTGCCTTAGATGGCGTTTTAGCACAAGTGGAGAATTACCGCAAGTTTGGTTTTCAGCCAGCTTATCGTCATATTCGCTATGAAGGTACAGGAATAGCGATCGCAGCACCTGACAATGTTGTATCTCTAAAAAATATCCCATTTGCAGATATTCTTCAATACGATCGCCAACATTTCCCCGCTGACCGTCCCGCTTTTCTAGAACAATGGATTAATCCGCCAGCGCGTGCGGGCTATGCCTATATTAAAGATGGCAATTTATCCGGTTATGGCGTAATTCGAGAATGCCGCACCGGATTTAAAATTGGCCCCCTCTTTGCCGATGATGCTCAAATCGCTAAAACTTTATTTCAATGTCTCAGCAGTTTTGGTTACGGTAAACCCATATTTTTGGATACACCCGATGCAAATCCGCAGGCGATTGCTTTGGCTGAAAGTTATGGGATGAAGCCAGTATTTGAATGCGTGCGTATGTACAATCGCGGCACACCTAACATCGATATTGCTCACATTTTTGGAGTAACAACTTTAGAGTTAGGCTAGAAAAGTCAAAAGTCAAAAGTCAAAAGTCAAAAGTTACCCTGCCATAACCCACCGATATCGCTCAAAAATAATATCATATCCGTTAACATCCGTTGCATAAAAAATCACCTTCTTATCTGCGTTCATCTGCGTTTATCTGCCTACATCTGCGGTAAAAATTTAACCCCTAATTCCCACAGATAACATGAGAGCATCACTCATATACTAACGATGCCACCGGACATTATATAACATAGAAAACATTTCTCAGCATCAATCTAAAACAGCCAATGAAACTTCTCTAAAACTGATGGATATTTCGTATTTATGCAGAAAAATGTTCATTAATGTTACCTTTGAGTGCGATGGGTGGGTTACGGCACGGGAACTAAATTATCGATCGAAAGTATTGAAATTATCGCCCGTGCCTAACCCACCCTACAATTAGATAATTTTATACGCTCGCTAAGCGCTGGGAAATATTCTTTTCCATGTCAGTATTGCTTCACCATTACCTTCCGCTTGAGTCATCTGCCAATGCAATAACTGAGACGCAGGTTTACCGATGATACCATGAATGCCGATCGCCTCTCTGGGTGTAACTGTCGCCAGTGCGATCGCTTCTTCCGGATCGCAAATTCCCCACTTCACCAAATTCTGTACACCAGCCAATAAAGGTAGCGTTGTCCCGGAAAGCGTTCCATTCAAAAGTCTCGCCGTCCCGTTTTTGACTTCTATTTCACGAGTATCCCACGGGTAAATACCATCCGGCAATCCTAAAGGTGCTAAAGCATCGCTGACTAAGAAAATTCCTTTCTCGTAGCCGCTAGCTTTTAGCAATACTTTCATCATTGTAGGGGCAACGTGCTGTCCATCAGCAATCAAACCGCACAGAACATTTGGATTGGCGATCGCATTTCCCAACAAACCTGGTTCGCGATGATGTAAACTGGGCATAGCATTAAAGGCATGAGTCACCATCGTAGCGCCCAGTTGAAATGCCTCTTCCGCTTCGGCAGATGTAGCTTGCGAATGCCCTAAACTAACAATAATTCCCCACGAACGCAAATATCGAATTACCTCTCCCGTTGCATCTAATTCTGGTGCGAGAGTGATTACTTTGACGATATCTGCGTAATCTCCCAAAACTCGTTTTACATTATCAATTGTCAGCGGCAATAAGTACTCAGCTGGATGCGCCCCTCGTTTTTCAGGATTCAAAAATGGCCCTTCCAAGTGTACTCCCAAAATTTTAGCTGTAGCTTTATTTTGGGGTTGCCTTATCACAAAATCGGCAAAAATAGATAAACTTCGCTGAATGTTTTCTACTGAAGTTGTCACAAGGGTAGGCAAAAAAGCGTCAACCCCCCTATCCCAGAGAAATTGACAAATTTCTGGCAATTTGTCCTGATTATCTGCATTCAAATCTGGAAATGCCAAGCCTAGCGCCCCATTTATTTGCAAATCGACACCACCCAGCGAAACCCACTCGCCCGCTACGTCTATAACTTGCTTATCCGGTGATGGTTTGCCAACCACGTACATAGGCGAAATTTTCTGAATGATGCCGTCTACATCAATTGATATTTGTTGTAAAGCTTTATATTCTGGCACTCTAGCGTTGATAATATCCATCGGGGCTGCGATCGGCTACTTTTGTACTGCTGTGATTATTTCCGATCTTCAATTTATCACGAGCGGGGTGCGATCGCGCTACCAGGAACCCTATTTACAAAAAAATCTCTAAAATTTATGTATATATCCTATGTTTTTATAAATTTATTAAAGTCCCTCGATATCTAAAATATAAATACAAAAAACTGATATAGTTATATATTGAGCAAACCAAAGTTTTCCGAACAACTGACAACTGACAACTGACAACTGACAACTGACAACTGACAACTGACAACTGACAACTGACAACTGACAACTGACAACTGACAACTGACAACTGACAACTGACAACTGACAACTGACAACTGACAA
>NZ_JBHFNU010000086.1:0-2567 GCF_041929145.1 Aerosakkonema sp. BLCC-F183
CTGATTAGGGTGTGTAATGTTTTGTTTCCATTCAACTAATTTCCCTAGCGAGTAGGGAGCTTTTGGAATTAGCAAAAGCATATCAATCCAACAAAACGTTTCCATTCAACTAATTTCCCTAGCGAGTAGGGAGTCGATACACCTTAGATAGTATTGAAAAAATCAATGAGTTTCCATTCAACTAATTTCCCTAGCGAGTAGGGAGCGGAGATGCCAAAAGTCCTCCCAGGCTATTTGATCGAAAGCGAGTTTCCATTCAACTAATTTCCCTAGCGAGTAGGGAGTTCACGCAGCCCGTGTCGTCGCAGATGCTCGTGGGGTTTCCATTCAACTAATTTCCCTAGCGAGTAGGGAGAAGCTGGGACTGGAGTAAAGAACCTTTGTTTAGATTTGTTTCCATTCAACTAATTTCCCTAGCGAGTAGGGAGTTGATGCCGTAAGTCGATACAGCCAGGATTCGCAGGTTTCCATTCAACTAATTTCCCTAGCGAGTAGGGAGGAGAAGTGGTTGCAGAAAACGAATTTAAGGGATATTGTTTCCATTCAACTAATTTCCCTAGCGAGTAGGGAGAAGAAACCTCTAGGCAAAAGCGATTCCAAATCTCGTTTCCATTCAACTAATTTCCCTAGCGAGTAGGGAGGCGATAGTTACACCAACGAACTGACAAATGTAACGTTTCCATTCAACTAATTTCCCTAGCGAGTAGGGAGGCCAATCAATTGAGGAGAAAAATCATGGAAATGTTTCCATTCAACTAATTTCCCTAGCGAGTAGGGAGACAAAGTTTTCTTTGGAGGCTCATGCAAAGCGTTATCAAAACCGTTTCCATTCAACTAATTTCCCTAGCGAGTAGGGAGGCATTTGCGATCGCCAGCAAAGTTTCTAGCTTTACGTTTCCATTCAACTAATTTCCCTAGCGAGTAGGGAGAAAAACTCCGAGGGCGGCTGGCCCGATTTCACCGCGTTTCCATTCAACTAATTTCCCTAGCGAGTAGGGAGGGCCCTGGAGATATAGTTGCACTCACTGGAGATGTCACAGGTTTCCATTCAACTAATTTCCCTAGCGAGTAGGGAGCTTCTTCCTCTTCCACCAGCGAGGAAAGCTCTTGGTGGATTTGGTTTCCATTCAACTAATTTCCCTAGCGAGTAGGGAGACTTTAACATCGATCCGAAGTTCATAGCTAGCTTCGAGTTTCCATTCAACTAATTTCCCTAGCGAGTAGGGAGCTGCAACAGCACACTGGGTTCGTGTCCAGTAGGGAGTTTCCATTCAACTAATTTCCCTAGCGAGTAGGGAGCTAAATTTAAAAGTGCTTTTGGCGCAGAAGACTTACCGTTTCCATTCAACTAATTTCCCTAGCGAGTAGGGAGGTCGCGCGTCTCGGAACCCGCGATGTACGGCGTCCACTCGTTCGTTTCCATTCAACTAATTTCCCTAGCGAGTAGGGAGTACAATCTATGAAATCGCCACCACGGAAAAACACAGAGTTTCCATTCAACTAATTTCCCTAGCGAGTAGGGAGCAGAAAACGAATTTAAGGGATATTCATACACCCTTGGGTTTCCATTCAACTAATTTCCCTAGCGAGTAGGGAGGCGAGAGAAGTAAACAACAAAAGCTTCTTGATTTTTTGTTTCCATTCAACTAATTTCCCTAGCGAGTAGGGAGTGTTTTTCAAATTTAGAAGCGGAGCCAAGAGAATTTATGTTTCCATTCAACTAATTTCCCTAGCGAGTAGGGAGACTTGTTACGTCGAGACCCACGGCGGAGCGATGTCGTTTCCATTCAACTAATTTCCCTAGCGAGTAGGGAGTCAAATGTATCTTTTTTAGATTCCTTTCTTAAAGAGGGATTAGTTTCCATTCAACTAATTTCCCTAGCGAGTAGGGAGAAGTGGCATTGGAATGGTGGTTCTCGATAGCTTCATGGAAGTTTCCATTCAACTAATTTCCCTAGCGAGTAGGGAGGGCTGCATTTGAAACCTTTACCCAGACTAGCGTCCAGAGGGCATTTGCTAACCTCCCCGATTTTACACCAAAAACTAGCCAACCTCGCAGTCAAGAAATCGCTAAAACCCTTACCCAGCCTTGCTGCGAGGCTCGCCACGCAACTGCGCCAATCCAGGCATTTTCTCTCAGCCTCGCAACCAAAACTAAATAATCACCGACCCTGGCATTTGGGTAACACATGGCCCAACGCCCCAAGTTTCCACTTGTCCCAAAGTATGTCCAGATAAAGGATAAAACCGCACGCTATCTTCCTCCAGCTTTACTCGTTTTCTCAATCGTTGCTGCAATTCCTCATACTTAGCTTGCGTCAAAACGCATTCAAACACCGAATATTGCACCCGCTTACCGTAACCTTCCAGCAAATTAGAAACCTTCTGGCGGCGTTTATCGGAAGGGATATCGTAAACGACAACGTAGAACAGCATTGCTTAATGGTAGTAACGCAAGTTGCTAGTTATTTGTATAAAGGTATGTTGTTGCGCTTTAGCGCTCTTATTAAAGCTAGGGTAAGAGCGATAAAGCGCAACCACAAACCAATATACAAATAAAAAGCAAC